>JBHORK010000009.1:0-56904 GCA_042565725.1 Verrucomicrobiota bacterium | reverse complement strand
TGGGCCCGGCAAATGGATTCTTTGTGGCCCTGATCACACCAGGTGGAACGCTGCGCTTGATTACTCCCGGCGACCCCGAAGACTTGGGCTGCGCAGCGGTTTTTTTCTGTTTGGCTTCCGCCTGCGACTCGGCGATAATTTCCTCAAGCTTCTTCTTGATGTCAGTAGCTTTCGCGTGACTGACTGAAACAATATGCAGCTCTTCACGAGCTACGACCGGATGGTCTATCAGCTTAATGACCTCAATCATACGGTTAACGTTCTGGTCTGTATCGGTAATCAGCATGCTGTTGATACGGGCAAAAATGAGAGCCTTGCCATAGCTATGCCGCAATTCCCTTATCGCAGCTTCAGCTTCGCTTGCATCTATATGTTTCAGTGGAATCATCTGGCTGACCAGCTCTCCTGTTTCCATGAGGGGAGCAAGGCTCAAATCATTACGGATTTCCATACCTTCTTTACGCGCTTCTGCGTTCGAAACAACTTTCGCGAACTTATCGTCTATTTTGATAATCGCGATTCCATGCATATTGAGGACCGTCTCAACTGCCTTCAGGTATTCAGTGAATGTCAGTTTGGTCTGAGTTCTAAGGGTTATGGGGCTTTTTGATTTCAGTCCCGGGGCACGCAGAAGAACCAGACCGGTCTGTTCCCGGTAGTGCAGAAGGATATCATCCAAAGACGCGCCAATGAATTTTAATTCATTAATGAGGCCAGGTTCCTCTGTTACTTTAGATTCCTGACAGAATAAGACTGGGTTTAAGAAAAGAACAGCAGCCAACATAACACCAATAATACGCTTGCATTTATGTCTTTTTATTCCTGTCATTTTTCTCTATAGCCCCCTCGTGTAGGCACAATACAGCGTGAATCGGCCTCTCAAAACACCTTTCCCCTTCGGCTTCATTAAGAGCTGACGTATATCAAGCATAGCACCTTTAGACTGTAATTCAAAGAGGAAATGTGCTATCGAATCCAAATCCGCCTCCCAATTCCTTACTTCAATGGGTAATTCATAAACGTCTCCCATCGGCTTCTCATTGCCTGCGTCGCGTTTCAAGATAGTAACACCGTGTTTTGCAGCCAGTTTATCCATAGTTGACAGCCAGTAAACATCTACTTTTGAGCTTGCAGAATACTGCGGCAGCATTTTGCTGAGACCATCCATCTCCTTTAGCACAGCATCTCTTCCATCAACCAGGTTCTTGTTTAGACCAATCTGAGCCTGAAGCAATTGCTGTCTGTCCTGCAAATCTGTCCATTCACCAATCTTTGGTTTAACAAAAAGAAGGGAGACACCAAAAAGCACCGCGCCAACTGTAGTAAGGATCAAGGTATATTCTCTTTGCGACAGCCTCACTCTTCCTCCCCTCCTGACAACTTAATATTCATATCAAATATCTGCCTTCTTGTCTTTACGTCTAAATTCGGGCCCTGCAGGATTGTTTCATAGAAAAGCTCCGATTCATCAAGTTTCTTTTTGAAATCATATACCAAATTCACATGCGTGGCTTCTCCGGAAATCTTCATTTCTTCCGCTTTTTCATAATTGCTGTAAGAAAAAGAAGTTAGATCAATACCGTCTTCAGGCAAAAACTGCGAGATTTCCCGGAGACATTCCAATGCTGAGTGTTTCTGGTCCATGTAACGCTTAACAACTTTTATGCGCCTGTTTACCGCCGCCACTTCCTTTGCGGGTTCCTTCCATTTCTCGTTTTCTCTCTCAAGAAATGCCAGTCTGGATTTCTGGTACTGAAGCCCTCCGGCAAATCCAAGCACTCCCAACATCCATATCCCGAACAGAAGCCCAGCACTGATCAGCATTTTTCTCTTAAACAATCTTGCTTTTCCCGCGCTCCGCCACGCGTCAGGAGTAAGATCAAGTTTTGCCCCATCCTGTTCAGCGGACCTCCGGGCCAGCCCTTCAGATACAGACGGCAGGGTATCCAATAAATTGATTGATACCCGACGTGCTGAATCGCCTTTGAGTTTCTTTTCCAGCTTGTCCGACACTCTATCCCGGCACCATACCGACACGGAACATGTATCCGAACTGCCATGTTCCAGCTCAAGCGACATAAGGGTATAGTCTATTTCTTCAGCAATCTCATCAGCAAATTCCTCTCCGGAAAAATTTTCACGCTCGCCGAGAGAACGGAAAGCCAATGGAACGCCATTATCAAAAACTGCAATTCCAGAAACAGGGCCATCAACGAGAAGCAGAACCATACGCCCCTTCTCCGCGATATGACCGTTTTCCGATAACAGTTTCCACCAGCCGAGAATCAGAACATCAACACGTTCAGGATACCTGCCGGTATCAATCAGAGATTGTCCCAATGAATCAACAACCTCTTCTTTGACTGCGCCAATTAGAACAGACTGAGTGACACCGCTTTCTTCGGCAGGCGAGCCATCTTTACTTGAAAGAACCTCGTGAGATACAACCATGTTTTCTATGGGAAATGGAGAGAATTTATCTGCCTGAAGCCGAACCATACTGCTCATTTCTTCATGACTTACGACTGGCAGGCTGACAACGCGAAGTAGAATATTTCTGGAAGGAAGCCCCAGAGTCAGGTTACCCTTCAGCAAGGAGCACTGCTTCTTTATACGATCATCAACAACATCAGCCTGGCCTTCTCCCTTTTCCTCTTCCTGAGAAGGCGGCTCTTCATCGCGTTCTTTTTCCAGGGCCGCCGGCTCTTCGTCCGCAAATTCCATACGGCCAGAATCCACGGCCTCAAGACATTCCTTGCCCTGCTGAAGCGTGGTCCACTCCATCAGCCCGCCGCTGCTTATCACCAAACCCGTTATTTGTTCCTTAGCCATAATTGTGCCCAGGGATGTGAAGGATAAAACCTGAAAAGATACAAATGCTCAGCCCTCAGGTTTCCGCCCTCAGCCCTCCATTATCCTTCCTCCCATCTCAAAATTATAATCTTTTCCTTGTAAAACTTTACTATGCAGGAAACTTTTCTTTTAACATTATGAACAGCTCCAATTGCTGTAATGCGAAACACAGCTGAACCTGTTGTCACATACGATCTCATGGAAGGAGGGAGATCAGGAATCCGGGCAAAAAGATCACTTGTACCTTCAAACGAATGATCTTCCTGCTCGCCTTCCTCATCCAGCCACCCTTCTCTTTCTTCGATAATCTTGTCCGCTATCAGTTTATCCATTGACGGCAATGTCATTAATACATCAATAGACGCGGCATTAACATTAACCTTTCCATCACCATAAGTTGTAAGAAAATCAGCAATGCCTCTTATCGGCAATGCCTCATCTTCTTCATACTCCGCCTTCACCTCTTCTCCATATAGTATCGTTTCATCAAAACCCTTTACAAGAAGAAGTTCATCAACCGTATCGAGCGGGCCGTTTTTCGCCTGATATGGCCCTGGCTCCTCAATAGTACCGTAGTAATCTTCGGTTTCAGCGCCGTCAAGCCGGGGATCATTATCCTTATCGATCCAATCAAAGAATGAATCAATTAAACCCGGCCAGATTTCTTCTGGAACATTGCATACCTCAAACATTCTTTCCCAGTCCTCAACAGTCAGTTTGTTAACATTCCTGAGCGCTGGTTCAGGAACAATGTCTAGAGTAATTGTACCGCCGCCAAGCTCATGAACAAAACCACGCACAGCCAGGCCTTCGGAAAGCTTTTTGGCGCTGCTAAACCACCATTCTTCTTCATGTTCCGAAACTTCATCCCCGCTGGTTTTAGCGTCTCCCCTTCTGATCATAAGCATTTCAGCAACCGTGATACCGGACCTGGCCAGATATTCGGCCTTTGTACGCTTGCGGTAATAGGAAGTAATCCTGGCTTCAATATGGGCGTTAAAAGCAAATGACCCTATTATTATCGAAAGAATCATGATAACCCAGAGAACCATAATAAGAGCGGAAGCGTGGGATTGCGGATTGCGGATTACGGATTGCGGAATGTTATTCTTTATTCGACATCCTTCTCTTCTCATTCGGCGTTCTTCATTCTTCATTCGACACTCTCTCTTATCTCCACGACAGCGGCGCGACGGGAATCTCCACAATCCTTTTCAGCTCTACAGGCTCTTTGCCTTCTGCAACAGGTTCCATATACAGGGTTATACTCACATGCGTAGGCACCTTGTTTGACGGATCCCACTCTTCTATCCATTCTATCTCGCCTTTTAATTCAGGATCCGGATCACAAGGCTCACAATTAATTCCAGTTACGCGAGTTGATAGATAAAATGTTTTTACATCTTCATCTTCGTCAGGATCAAAATCTTCAGGCTGCCCATAAACGCACCAGGCACTTACCGTCACGGCTTGTTCTCCTTCTTCATTCTCATCGAGAGACACCTTAACGCGATGAGGAGTATTCGCAAACTTCCAGTCTGCACCAACAAGAGCTGAACCAAGTTTAACCCAGCTTACGGAATCACTGGAATATCTACCTGCACCATCGTCTTCCAATTGAAACCCGTATTTTTCACTGCCGCCTTTTATATCAGGAAAATACGCAGATGATAAACCCGCCGCAAATTGCTCCATCACAAAATCGCCATGATGAATATCTTCCGTCAAAACCATGCCCTGTTTCCAGGCGGAAGTCACCGTCGAAAAAGTCATATATACAACCGTTGAAACCAATGCCAGAATTGTTATAGCAAGCATAAGCTCAAGAAGAGTGAAGGCGGAAGCATGAAGCGTGAAGCGTGAAGCGTGAAGCGCATCTCGTATCTCAGATCTCGAATCTCGTAAAACATGTTTTGAGATTTGCTTCATTTATCCTCGTCCATCTTCAGCACATATTGCACTATTTCTTCGGAGAATTTGCCGCGGCGGTCTGACCACGTAACCCTGGTCCGAACGACATGAAGCCCGTCTTCTTCCTCACCTTCCTCTTCCTCTTCCACTTCCCGCGAAAATTTAAACCCGTCATAATCAACAGAATCGACTTCCAGCTCATCAAGCTCATTGGTTGCCACAAGCGGATATTCAAGCTGTCCCATGCCGAGTACCCATTGAGCCGTCTGGTAATTCTTTGAGAGTTTAAGTACAGCCAGGCATCTGGATGCCGCAGTAAGCAGGACAGTTAAACCAACTCCCAGAATCATTATCGCAAGCATAACTTCTATGAGCGTCATACCGCTCGATTTCTTCTTGCCTCTCGTAGCCATCACATGTTTTCCTCTCTGGTACGAACGGCAGAAAGGGCATCAATTGCAATTGTGATTGAAAACCCTTTTTCGTCAACAAGCTTAAACCCGTATGGCGTGCATCGCCCGTTGCATGAGTACACCACACTGCATGTACCTTCTGTAAAATTATCTTTGTCTTCCATTTCTACATATTCAATCTTTATTCCTTCCAGCCGGCAAAGAAAATCCAAGTTGTCTTTCAATGCTTCTCCTTCATTCCCGCTGTTATCTTCAACATCAGGATGCTCAACGGATTCTTCGCCTGGTTCAGACAGGGTATCGGATTCTGAAGATTGCCCGGGTATTGAGGCTGAGACAACAGATACCGTTCCCGAATCAATATCAAATATAAGCGCAACATCCTGCTGTCTGAGCACAGCCATACTTCTCGCATAACGCCCGGCCGTAACAACAGTGCCTGAGGCTGTACGGAGCCTGTTTTTGCCAATTGAGCCGGAGAGCATCGGCACAGTGACTGCAGCCACAAAACCGAGAATCATCAGTACCAACATTAATTCAATAAGTGTAAAACCGGATTGTTTATGCATAAGTCGAACCATTTGCGTTGTTGAATCGTGCAATGATATCAATGTAAATTAAGCACCATAAAGTCTATTTGCCCCACGAAGCAATGGAGTATTGGAGTGGTGGAGTATTGGAAGAAGAGTTTTTGTCGATTTAATCATTACTCCAGCACTCCAGTACTCCAAAAAGCATAATAAATTAAGCCTTTTACTTCCTAACATACAATTCCTAAAAAAGCTTACAGCACAAATTCCTCAAAAGTCAGTTAGACGTTGTCCGAAAAGGTTTCGAACAACGTATGGTTAATGGTTACATGGTCGATGTTTCCTGCATGCGCGACTGTGTCAGGCTTAATTCGTAATATCGTCTGCACTTCCCATCTGCCCATCAGGTCCCGCAGACACGATTTCATATTGAAATTTTCCTTTCGGCCCATACCCGAAATCCACGCCCCAGGAATCCTGAAGGCTTGCCGACTGGATCAATGGCCCACGGGTCTCAGTAGCCTTAGTCAGCTGACTCAAGTCCGACGGAAATTGTCCGAACTCAACCTCATACATATCTATTGCCAGGCAGATGTTTTTTATACTGGTTCGGGTAGCGTTAATTCTTGCGGTTTTCCCCTGCCCCTTAAAACCTACCATAACCACGCCAGCCAAAATTCCGAGAATCACGATCACCAGCATCAACTCCACCAATGTAAAACCTGCTGTACCGCAACGAACATCTTGATCTCTCTTCTTACTCATAATCATCTCCTTTCAATAGAGGCATATATATTTTTACAAAACAAATTCTGCAGAAGCAGTATTCAGGAACACCAGACACTCATGATCATTTCCTCCTGACCCTTCCCCCTTCTCTCCCATCCCCGTTTCGCCACGTCGCCGTTTCGTCCCTATCCGGCGCCAAGGCCGCTGGTAAGTTTAAACACCGCCATTATAATACTTACTGCTATAAAACCGACTATCAGCGCCATAAACACAATCATTATCGGCTCAAGAACCGTTGTAAATATCTTTAGATTTCGATCAAGCTCATTTTCATAGCGGCGTGCAATATGTACAAGTGCACTGCTCATATCACCTGTCTGCTCACCCACTGCAAGCATATCCGTCATTATCGTCGGAAACATTTTCCCCGCCGCCAGCGGACCGGATATGCTTGTGCCGTCGGTAACCCGCTGCTTGGCATTACGAATCTCTTTTCCTATAACAGTGTTATCTACCGTCTGCTCTACTATAGTGAGGGCGTCGAGAACAGACACACCGTTTGCAAGAAGCGTAGCCAGTGTCCGGGAAAAATTAGCATATACACCAGAAGCTATTACTCCTTTAACGAAAGGTATCCTGAGTCGAAACCTGTCCCACCACAGCCTGCCATGCTCTGTCTTGATGGCACGCTTGGCCATAACAACAAGAAATATTACTGCCGCAAGAAGAATCCATCCGTACTTGAGCATGCCCGAACTGCTGGCCATAAGAATTCTGGTAGGTAGAGGCAATGTCTCATTAATTTCGCTGAATATCTTCTCGAATTGCGGAATAACGCGAAGCATAAGAACCAACATACTGATTGCCCCTATAACAAGAACTATTACCGGATAAACCAGCGCCATAATAATCTTTTCTTTCGTCTCCTGAATACGCTCATAGTGTTCTACCAGCCTCTTTAGAACTTCGGAGAGCGCGCCGCTCGCCTCTCCTGCCTGTATCATACTGACGTAAAGCTTCGTAAAGGTTGCAGGATGCTTTGACATTGCCTCGGAAAGACTTGCGCCTCGTACTATCTGATCGCGAAGATCGGCAAGGATCTGATCGGAACTTTTCCCTGTCTTGCGTTTGGCCAGACAGTTAAGTGCATTGCCAAGAGTCATGCCGGAAGACAGCAGATCATTGAGTTCGGTTGTAAAAAGAAGCACATCGCGAGTACCCATCCGGGCCTGTCTACCATGCCAGACAATAAAACGTTTTTTGGCTGCAGATTCCGCGTGAACCGAACTGCCCTCAACCACCGAAACGGGAACCAGACCAAGTCGCTCAATTTGAGCAAGAGCGGACCGTCTGTCTCCGGCCTCAACAGAATCTTCTACTTTTTCACCCGACCGATTTCTTGCTGTATAGACAAACGCTGGCATAATTGGCGCCTCCGGCGCTGTTAAATAACACGCGGCTTAGCCGCATTATTCGTTCTCTTCCGTAACTCTTAAAACCTCTTCAATAGTAGTAATCCCGCTTAAAACCTTTTCCCAGCCGTCGTCTCTTAACGTACACATACCCTCTTCGATTGCTTTTTGTTTGATTTCATTTGAAGCAGAGTGACCAACCACAAGAGACTCTATAGACTCGGTAACATCCAGGACCTCAAAAATTCCCATTCGTCCGAGAAATCCCGTATTGCGGCATTTCTCGCAATTACCAGGACTATATACGTAATTATCCCCCGAAGACAGGCGTTCTACGGGGAATGCTATCTCCCGCAGATAACCAACATCAGGCTTGAACGGCTGTCTGCATGATTCACACAGTTGTCTTACAAGCCGCTGGGCAATCACCGCTTCTACTGCTGATGCTGCGAGAAACGGTTCAACACCCATATCCAGCATCCGGGTGAATGCACCGGACGAATCGTTTGTATGCAAAGTACTGAACACCAGATGGCCCGTCAAAGAAGCCTGTATCGCGATCTCAGCGGTTTCCTGGTCACGAATTTCTCCAACCATTATTATATCAGGATCCTGTCGAAGAAAAGACCTGAGCGTCCTGGCAAAAGTAAGCCCTATTTCAGGCCTGACCAGAACCTGATTGATGCCCGGCATCTCATATTCGATCGGCTCTTCGGCGGTAAGTATGCGTACGTCCATCTTATTTATCTCATGAAGATAAGCATACAGTGATGTAGACTTGCCGGAACCCGTCGGACCGGTAACCAACACAACTCCGTTAGGACGATGAATTATCTTCCGTATAACCCCCGAATCCCTTTCATTCATCCCCAGATCTTTAATACTTATAAATTCACCTTTCTTCTGAAGCAAACGCAGACTGATGCTCTCCCCGTAAACGGTCGGCATTGTAGAAACCCGAATATCAATATCTTCACCCTGGACCCGCAGACCGATACGGCCATCCATAGGCAATCGTTTTTCGGCAATATCCATGTTGGCCATAACTTTTATGCGAGAAATAATTGCCGCCTGGAACCTGTGCAGTCGCGAAGGAACCGGAGTCTGGTGTAAAACACCGTCAACTCTGTAACGAACACGAAGCTCATCTTCCATAGGCTCAAGATGAATGTCGGTAGAACCCTGCTGACAAGCTTCCCATATAATCTGATTAACAAATTTTACGATAGAAGCTTCCTGGTCGAGATCACTTAAATCAACTTTCCCAATATCAGATTCAGGTTCCACTTCAAACCTGTCGTCTTGAATCATTTTATCAACCGTATCCGCACCAACACCGTAGAATTCTTTTGCGGCCTTTGCGATATCGACTGAAGTGCTGAGCGTGAGCCGAACGCGCGTACCGGCAGCCATTCTCAAAGTGTCAAGCAGGCCTGAGCTCAAAGGATCATTAGAACACACAACAAGTGTTCCATTTTTAAATTCAATGGGTATAACATTATACTGGAACACAACTTTGGTAGGCAGACGATCGAGCACTTCTGCTTCAATTTCTTTTGACGTGAGACGAATAAAAGGAATGTTGAGCGCTTTACCGAGGGCTTCCAGAAAGTCCTCCTCCTCAGCAAAACCTTCCCTTGTCACAATATCGGTTATGCTGGCATCGTTCTTTCTTACAGCCTCAAGAAGAATACTGAGCTGATCTTCTGAAAAAAGACCTGTACGCTTCAAAAGCTCTGAAACCCGCGTTGAAGAAGCAGTTGTCATAACAAGAAGTAATTCTACCAATATAATATATGTTGTTCAACCTATAATCGGACAGAGCGAGCCGATTGCGCTGTGGCGCAATCGGCGTAGGGTAATGGAATTATGGAGTGATGCTAAATGAGCCTTAACCCAAAGGCAAGTTGAGTTTTTTAAATATTCAGTATGGTCAGCTAATGGGATTGGAAATATTTCGTAAATTTCGACCAGAAAGGTATTAACGCGAGGATAGGTTGCGGAGAATAATACTTTTTATGATTTTCCTGTCTTCGGAAATGGGACACCCTGAACAATAAAGCTTTGGAACCATGCTTAAAATGCTGTCGAAATCGGGATCGGGATCGCTATCGAGAAACAATACGGGACTTGGGCACAAGAAACGGGATGTTTGTCGTTTGGAGAATAAGTGAAAGAACAATCTTCTTGTTATAAAACAGGGGAAATCGATTTCGATAGCGATACCGATTTCGATGAAGTGTAAACATCACAGCCTTTCATCAATAACAACTCTCCATTAACTCAAAACGCCCCATCCATGCCTTTCTTCCATTACTCCAGCACTCCAATACTCCATTATTTCACGAGGCAAATAGATTTTTACCATTTCATTATTCATCATTCTGATTCTCAGCACTCCATTTTGCCTGGCGTGCAACACCCATCAGTATATTAACATCGTCGATGGTGAGCGCGCCTCTCCCGAAAATCCTGCGAAGCCCCTGCATCATGTGACCTGCTTTGTCTTCTTCCATGAAACCTATGCGCAAAAGAGCATCGCGCCATATGGCAAACATGCGTTCCCTCAATTCGGACGGTGCCTCACCCGTCTTTTCGACAGGAGGCTCATAAGTTCCGCTGGTAATGAAAATTTCGTAACAGCATATCATCACTGCCTGCGCTATATTCAAAGAACTGTATTCCCGCGTTGTCGGTATCTGAACAATTTGAGTGCAAACCGAGAGTTCTTCATTCGTGAGACCGTCATCTTCTCTTCCAAAAACAATTGCCGCCTTGCCGTTTCGCGCGGTTTCAAGAGCTCTGGTTGCCCATTCCCTCGGGGATTTTGCGTGCTGACGATATAATCCGGTTCTTGCCGTTGTGCCTATAACAACCGAACAGTCAGAAACTGCTTCTTTGATCGTCGGGAATTCTTTGCGATCATCCAATATATGAACCGCATGACACGCCATCATCCTGGCTTCACCCATATCAAGAGTACGCGGCGCGGCAATGGCTAGATCTGAAAAGCCCATATTCGCCATGGCCCGACAAACGGAACCCACATTACCCCCATATATAGGGTTAACTAAAACTATGCGTATGTTATCCAGGCTCATTTTTTCTTTTGGTTCTTGAACTTATATATTATTAACTATTAACTATATAACGGTTTTGAATATTACAACATGAATAGCATATTGTAAACTGAGGAGAACAGATATGGACGAGCTCTTGGAACTCTTAAGAAAGAACGCTCTGGAAACGCCGAAGAATCTGGCCAAAATGCTCAACATGTCAGAAAAAGAGGTTAAGGATAAGATCGTTGAGTACGAAAAATCAGGCGTTATACGAGGCTATCAGGCAATCGTTAACGAAGACCAACTTGATTTGGATCAGGTTCGCGCGGTAATAGAAGTTAAAATAACGCCGGAACGCGAGGGAGGTTTCGACCGCATATCCGGCCGGGTCAGCAAGTTCCCCGAGGTAGAATCTTTGTTCCTGATGTCAGGTGGTTATGATCTGCTTGTGTTTGTAAGCGGACATACGCTCAAGGATGTAGCTTCCTTTGTCAGCGAAAAGCTGGCAACAATCGAAGGTGTTATTTCGACTGCAACACATTTTAGCCTAAAAACTTATAAGGATCGGGACATCTTGATGGAAACAGAGAAGCCGGACGAGAAACTGAAAGTATCACCGTAGGTGGAGGAGAAAGTTACAGGTTACAGGTTACAAGTTACAGAGTTACAGGCAAGAGGAAGACGGAGACATAGGGAAACGGCGACGGGATGCAGGAATTGAACGTCCAACATTGAACATTCAACTCTGAACATCGAAGGGAAAAGGGATTCGAAATAACTAAGAACGAAGAACCAAGAACGAGATACGAAGGACACAGCGTTAATGGTTGATGAAAGATGAAGAAAAAGAAAAATAATTATATTGCTTCGCACCTGAATGATATTCCACGTTCAGGAATACGCGATTTCTTTGAAATAGTCAGCACCAGAAAGGATATTATAAGTCTGAGCATCGGAGAACCGGACTTTGTCACTCCCTGGCGCATAAGGGAGGCTTCTATTTTCGCGCTGGACCATGGCGCAACTTCATATACCGCAAATCTCGGCCTGCTTGAACTGCGCAGAGAAATCTCTAAGTACATTAAACGATCATTTAATATAAAATATGACTCAGAGACAGAAACACTGATTACTGTTGGTGTTAGCGAGGCTTTCGATCTGGCTGTCCGGGCACTGGTTGAACCGGGCGATGAGGTTTTATATCATGAACCCTGTTTTGTTTCATATGCTCCGGTAATTACCCTTGCTCATGGCAAACCTGTACCGGTAATCACGAAACAGGAAAACGACTTCCGCCTGACACGTGAGTTACTGGAAGAGAAAGTTACGGATAAAACAAAAATACTGATCTTGAACTTCCCGACAAATCCTACCGGCGCTGTATTACTGCGTAAAGATGTCGAGGAAATTGCCGAGTTTGCTGTTAAGCATGATATTGTGGTTATAACAGACGAAATTTACTCAGAACTCACATACGAGGGAGAACGGGTAAGCATTGCTTCAATGCCCGGCATGAAAGAACGAACTGTTTTCCTGAACGGATTTTCCAAGACATGGGCAATGACGGGATTCAGGATCGGTTTTTCGTGTGCTCCGCCGGAACTGACGGAAGCTATGATGAAAATACATCAATATTCAATGATGTGTGCTCCAGTACTCAGTCAAAAAGCGGCTATTGAAGCTTTAAAACATGGAGATCCGGATGTTAAAGAAATGCGTAATGAATATAAAAGAAGACGCAACTACATCTGCAAGGCTCTGAACGAGATGGGTTTGTCCTGTCACCTGCCAAAGGGCGCTTTCTATGTTTTTCCATCTATAAAAAATTGCGGAATAACTTCAAAAGAGTTTTCTTTAAGACTTCTGAATGAAGAAAAAGTTGCCTGTGTGCCCGGTACTGCTTTCGGGCCATCAGGCGAAGGGTTTATTCGCTGTTCATATGCTACTGACTTTGAAGAAATCAAGGAAGCCATGGAACGAACAAAACGATTCGCCCATAATCTATTAGGCTAAAACAAGTCCTTTTTAAACCATTCTTCTTCCTTACGGTCGGCAAGGACAAAAACTATCCTGATTATTTCTCGAAGAACAGTCGGATGAGCCTCAACATCGGCCATGACAGCAAAACTTAATATATATTTCTTATTGTCCTCGTTATAAACCAGCTCATATCGGCCGATTTTGTTCCGGGTATTATTCATAAGTATTTTGTTGGCCATATCTTTGGACAAAGGTTTATCCATGACACCAATAGTCGACCATATTTTCCTGGTCTCCAGAACTCCAAACTTATCTGTTGCGGAAGAAATAAAAATCTCCTGCTGCCTGCCGCTTTCCGGCAATTTGTATATCAAATTATAATTACCCAGTTTCGTAACACCGAAATTCAACTTAAGCTTTCTCAAAGCGATCCTGACTCTCGGGTCCCCCGGGAGCTCTTTGGGGTCCTTTTCCTGCGGCCTGACATCAGCCTTTGCGGCTTCCGACTGCGCAGCAACCCGGAACGTCAGCGATAACAAAACGATACAAAACGAAATCACTACAATTAATTGCCTGATAATATGTTTTTTCATAACAGAGTCCTTTCAATGTTGTTCTGCGTTCTATTAATGTACTTAAATCTGAAATTGTTACATTGAAGCTGATAAAAGCTTTTTTTGACGGCCTTTAGCTTCTTTCTCATTATATTTGTTTACCATCCCAATGTTTTGAATAGAATATGTATTGCGAGGCAATATATTAGCATGCTTATAACACATGGAGCAATTTGTTTATAAACTGATCCTATGGAGGCGCCAAAATAGTCTTTTGTGACAAGCAGGCAAAGGTGAACAGGTGAGAGCATCATGCCCATATAACCGAATCCATATGCCAGCACGAGCGTGGCGAGCGGGGTCAGAGAGGTTCCTTCGGCAGCCATAAGTCCTACTACCAGCGGGAAAGAAGTGCCGACAAAAGCCAGTGAAATTCCAGTAACCAGTCCTGCAAGAAATGGTAATGCTGCTATGGCTATTTCGACAGGCATATTGCTGTTAACAAGTTCATGGGCGGCCATCGGGAGCAGGCCGGATTTTTTCAACATGAACTTAAATACCATCACTCCTGCAAGAGAGAACATAAGGTTCAGTGATTTAAGGCTCAAAAGAGTGGAAAACAGTTTGATATTTCTTTGTTTTCGCAGATCCAGTATCACGACAATAAGGCCGGCTGTAAGTCCAATAAGCATAGCCAGCAGTTTCCGGGTTTGGATGCTGGAATTGGGTAGTATTTCTTGAAGCGGAAAGTGTAATGTCATGCCTAAGACAAACACAATTATAATAGGCGAAAGCACATAAAGCGCCTTCCAGTTACTGCTCTCAACAGTATCCTGACTTTCATGCAGGCGTTTAATGTGCGGATGGATGAGGAAAAAATAACCTGCAAATGCTGCGACAGGCGTGAAAAGCATCTGGGCGTAAATAAATTGCCATGTATCGATCATTTCAAAAAGGGACATGGCGATAATAACGCCGGGATAAAGAGGCCACCAGTATTCCCATATATGTCGGAACCAGTAATTAACCGCCGATTTCCACTGGGCGGAACTGTCCTTATGATTTCCGGCATGTTTGACGAATGGAGCGGAGAAAAGAGCGCCGGCTGGCATGGGGACAAGACCTATCATAGCGGGTATGGCCATAATAGAGCATGCCCTGCCGTGGCGGCCGCCCCAACGTTGCGTTGCGGCCAGCAATTCGTCGGCATTCTCTTTTTTGGTCATGAACCGACCGATTTCCAGAATAAGCACTGTTATAGCTAGAATTATCCACAATTCGAAATCAATAAGAGAGTGGAGAAATATTATTGCAATCTCCCGCATGCTGAGTCCGGCCCAGATGTTTACCGTAAAACTGCCCAGAACCAGACTTAAACCAAGAGGAACCCGAACGCGGGTGAGAAAAAGCATTCCAATGAATACTGTTAGAATTTTCAGGATAGCAGGCATGGTTACTGGTTGTTTGTCATTGGCTTGCCCTCCGTCTTGTCCGCCGTAGCCTTGGCGTAGGAGGAAGCTTTAGCGAAGGAGGCTTAACGCCTGAAGAGGCGGTGGTCATGCTTTCCTCTTTAATTGCCTGTACTTTACGCCGGCTTCAGCAAATAGACGACCGGTTTGTTGTGTAAATTCGTATTCGTCTTCGTAAATAATTTCTTTAATACCGGAGTTGACGATTAGTTTGGCGCATATCAAACATGGACTGAGAGTGCAGTAAAGAACTGCGCCGTGTAATGCCGTCCCATAATAAGCGGCTTGAGTTATGGCATTTTCTTCAGCGTGTGAACATATACATTCATCAAGCTCAGAACCAGAGGCGGCATCACTTGCGCATCTTGAGCATCCGCCTTCAAAGCAGTTTTTTGTGCCGGCCGGTGTGCCATTATACCCGGTAGAAATAATGCGCTGATCTTTAACTATCACCGCGGCAACCTGGCGGCGAATACAATTCCCACGTTTTGCGACAACATGAGCAATATCCATAAAATAAGTATCCCAGCCTGGCCGTTGAAAATGCTCCGCATTCATGCTTATAGAATGCATGGAATAAAGAAAAGAGTCAACATTGAGCTTTTCGCGCTTAAGCGCAAAAAGCAGGATTCAGAAGTCAGTATTCAGGATTCAGCTTTTCTTTCGGACTGCCCGCCTGATTGCGACCTGTCCGCCTGCATGCGAAGCTTGCGGCAGAAAGCTTTCGGCGGGGTGAATTTCGGAAATTCTTCCACTTTCTGGCTCCTGACTCCTGAGTCCTGAGTCCTGACTTTTGAGCTTGTTGTCGATAGCTGAAGACTATAAGGTCTTCGTTTTTATTAAGCACAGATAATTAAAACCATGAAAGAACATAATTGGATAGCTATTCTTGATTTTGGCTCGCAATACAGCCAGCTTATTGCGAGGCGTGTGCGCGAACAGCATGTGTATTCCGAGTTGATGCGTTTCGATACACCCGCAAAGGATCTGGCCGCACGAAAACCCTCTGGAATTATTCTTTCAGGCGGTCCGGCAAGTGTATTTGAGAAAAATGCGCCGCTTTGCGACCCAAAGATATATGACTTGGAAATTCCTGTTCTGGGTATTTGTTACGGCATGCAAATGACTGCCAAAATGCTGGGAGGTGAAGTTAAGCCCGGGAAATCAAGAGAATATGGAAGTGCTGCAATTAACGTATTGGACGATAAACCAATATTTAAAGGATTACCGTCAGATCTTGAAGTCTGGATGAGTCATGGCGACCAGGTTGTATCAATGCCGGACGGTTTCCGTGTGCTTGCCGAGACCGGCACTTGTCCCGCAGCAGCAATGGGTAATGACAACAGGAAAATCTATGGACTGCAGTTTCATCCCGAGGTAGTACACACCCCTAAGGGCACTGAAATTTTGAAGCATTTCATCTTTGATATTTGCAGATGTGCGGGCGACTGGGAGATGGCCCAGTTCATCAAGGAAAGTGTAAAAGCAATAAGACAGAAGGTAGGCAAAAATCATGTCGTTCTAGGTTTGAGCGGCGGAGTTGATTCTTCTGTTGTGGCTGTATTACTGCATAAGGCAATAGGAGACCAGCTCCACTGCATATTTGTTGACAACGGAGTTCTTCGTTACGGAGAAGCGGAACAGGTCGAAGAAACCTTTGGCGAAGCCTTTCATATAGATTTACACGTTATTGATGCGCAGGATCTTTTCCTGAATAAACTTAAAAGGGTGACTGAGCCGGAACAAAAGAGGAAGATTATCGGCAACACTTTTATTGATGTCTTTGCCGAAGAGGCGAGAAAACTTGGTAATATTAAATTCCTGGCCCAGGGAACCCTTTACCCTGACGTAATAGAGAGTTTTTCACCTATTGGCGGACCCTCATCCACAATCAAAAGCCACCACAATGTAGGGGGATTACCGGAAGATCTGCATTTTGATTTGATAGAGCCTGTACGGGAGCTTTTTAAAGATGAGGTTCGCGCGTTAGGCCGTGAACTGGGATTGCCTGATCATATTGTTAATCGCCAGCCATTTCCCGGGCCGGGTCTTGCGGTACGGATTATTGAAGAAGTTACAGCTGAACGTGTTGCACTTTTACAACAGGCCGACCTTCGGGTACAGGAAGAGATCTCAAAGCTGGAGAATGCTGATGACATATGGCAGTCGTTTGCAGTTTTGCTTCCAGTCCAAACCGTAGGTGTTATGGGTGACAGCCGGACATATGAGAATGTGGTTGCTCTGCGCATTGTTGAAAGCAGAGACGGCATGACAGCCGACTGGTTCAAACTGCCTTATGAAGTGCTTGGTAATATATCGAACAGAATCATAAACGAAGTCCGCGGCGTAAACCGTGTTGTCTATGACATCAGCTCCAAGCCTCCTGCAACCATAGAATGGGAATGAGGTCACTCCAGGATATGCTCTTTCTTGGCTGGAGTATGGCCCCCGAACCCCTGGCCATAATAGGCCTGCGAAAGAGCATATCCTTCCGTTCCTGAGTTGATTGTGCGCCCTTTTTCTCCCTCTCGCCCTTCGACGTTGGATGTTGGACGTTCAGTTTCCCTTCTGGAGACAGCTCTTTTTTGCCTGGAGCTGGAGCCCGCTTCGCACCTCACCAGCCAGGTCTGCAAAAGAGCTGTCTCCCTTCGCTCCTGGGTGGTTGGTGGAAATACAAATAAAAAAAGCGCTCCGGGTACCCGGAGCGCTTTTAAATTCCGTTTTTTTATAACTATGCTGCCTTTTCCATGTGATGTGGAGCCTTGACAACAAACGTTAATATGCCTGCGATAACCAAAAGTACTACAGACGTATAGAAAGCAAACTCATAACTTCCTGCCCACTGATCTCCAAGAAATTTAATACTTCCATCATAAACCTTAGCGGCAAACATTGAAAGAGTTAAACCTCCTATTCCCCAGGCAGTAAAAACTAACCCGTAGTTCATGCCAAAGTTCTTAGGCCCAAAATAATCTTTTGTGATCGACGGAAACAACGCTAGATTTGAACCATAATTAGCACCAACTAACGTAGCAAGAGCAATCAACAGTCCTGCGGACGCCTGCTCCATAGAGCTGGCCTTAAAGAGACCGAATATTGCCGCCGCCTGCAGCATGAAGAAAAGAAGCATTGTCTTGTTGCGACCCAATTTGTCTGAAAGCATACCGGCCAAAACACGACCCCCGCCATTTCCTATAGCTAACCCCATTACGGCCGCTGTAGCCATTATATCAACAACGCCCGCACTTTTCACAATGCCCTTGCAACAGGATATCACCATAAGGCCCGCACCTGCACCACAGGCATACATAAACCAAAGCATATAAAACTGCCATGTCTTAAGCATTTCACTGGGAAGAAATTCCTCTTTTTTCACTGCAACACCTGATTCCACAGAAGCAGCAACAATCTCACCTTCAGGAATATATCCTGCTGGAGGAGTCTTTAACAACTGCGCGAGTGCAACAACAACTATAAGAAACCCTATGCCAAGAGCCATCATCATAACGCTCAAGCTATACGTTGCTGCAAGCCAACGTGACAACGGCGCCGCATAGACGGAAGCCAGTCCGAAACCTGAAACGACTATCCCTGCAATCATTCCTGTCTTAGCTTTTGGAAACCATTTAACAGCAGGAGGTGTAGCTGAAGCATAGCCGAACCCGATTCCGGCTCCAGCCAATATCCCAAAACCAATAACATAACCCAAGTTGGACATCGTTGCGTCCATAATACTGGCTAATATCATTCCCGCACCAACAAGCAAGCCTCCGATCGTAGCTACTATCTTTGGACTGAGCTTGTCTTGCATCCTGCCTGCCGGCACCATAATAAGGCAAAAAACAAAAAGCGCAACATAGTACGGTCTTGCCATAGCCTCTTTAGAGGCTGACCAGCTCCATCCGGCCTTTGCTATTTCAGCACTAATCACGCTCCAGCTATAAAGCACTCCAAGTGCCAGGTTAATACCCAAACCCGCAAAAGCAACACGCCATCCCATGTTTTTTATTTTTCCATCTATCGGTTCAGACATAACTTGTTCTCCTGTTTATTTTTTAACGAATTGATAAAAAGAAAGCCGGAAGGAAAAAGATTAAACCATTAACTCCCCTTTTTCCTTTCCGACTCTCGATTAATGTTTCTTAGTTGTTATATGTTTTTTGCGTCTTCTACAAGTTTGACGACTACTGACGGATCAGCCAGTGTTGAGGCATCGCCGATCTGATCAGCCGCGCCTTCCGCTATCTTACGGAGAATACGACGCATGATTTTACCAGAACGTGTTTTCGGCAGTGCAGGAGCGAACTGAACTTTGTCAGGCGCTGCGATAGGTCCAATTTCTTTACGGACATGCGTCACCAGCTCTTTTCTCAGTTCGTCAGATCCTTCAACACCGTCAACAAGAGTTACAAAGGCATACAGGCCCTGACCCTTGATGTCGTGAGGCATAGGCGCCACTGCTGCTTCCGCAACCTTATCGTGGCTGACCAATGCGCTTTCTACTTCGGCTGTTCCGATACGGTGACCGGATACGTTAACAACGTCATCAATCCGACCCATCAGCCAGAGGTCGCCGTCTTTATCAATACGACAGCCATCACCCGTGAAATAAAGGTCATTATACATGGTGAAGTATGTCTCAACGAAACGATCGTGATCGCCCCACATGGTGCGCATCATGCCCGGCCATGGCTTTTTAATACAAAGCTTACCGCCTTCATTAACATCGCATTCCGTGCCATCATCGCGCAGAATGACAGTTTCTACACCAAAGAACGGACGATTGGCGCTTCCCGGTTTTAATGTATGGGCGCCCGGCATAGGCGTAATCATAAATCCGCCCGTCTCGGTCTGCCACCAGGTGTCTACGATCGGACAGCGATTACGGCCAACCTTCTCATAATACCACATCCATGCTTCCGGATTGATAGGTTCGCCAACTGACCCGAGAATCTTCAGGGAACTCATATCATACTTAGCAGGCCATTCGTCGCCCTGACGGATCAACGCGCGAATAGCTGTCGGCGCTGTATAAAACTGTGTGACCTTGAATTTATCAACAACCTGCCAGTAACGGCCGGCATCAGGATACAGCGGTGTACTTTCAAACATTACACTTGTAGCGCCGTTGGTTAACGGGCCGTATACAATATAACTGTGACCTGTTACCCAGCCGATATCCGCTGCGCAGAAGTAAATATCGTCTTCTTTAAGATCAAAGACAATTTTGTGAGTCAATGCTGCATGTAGCAGATATCCACCTGTTGTATGAACTACACCCTTTGGTTTTCCTGTAGATCCGGATGTGTAAAGGATGAATAGCGGATCTTCCGCATTCATCTTTTCTGCTTCACATTCAGCAGAAGCATTGGCCATTGCTTCATCATACCAGATATCACGGCCATCCTGCATGTTGCATTCTTCATCATTACGCTTTACCACAACAACCTTTTCGATTGTAGGGGTCGCAGCCAGAGCTTCGTCGGATATCTTTTTAAGCAGAACCGACTTGCTGGCGCGCTTGGAAACATTGGCCGTGATAAGAATTTTACAGTCTGAATCGTTGATGCGGTCACGCAATGCGTCAGCGCTGAATCCGCCGAACACAATTGAGTGGATGGCGCCTATTCTGGCACAAGCCATCATTACGATAGCAAGTTCCGGAACCATGCCGAGATAAATACAGACGCGATCACCTTTTTTAACTCCAAGATCTTTCAGGACGTTGGCAAATTTACAAACTTCCGTATAAACTTCCTTGTAAGTAAGCTTTCTGTCTTCATCTATTTCGTCACCCTGCCAGATAAGCGCTGTTTTGTTTTCGCGCTCAGTACCCATATGGCGATCCAGGCAGTTATAGGACACATTCAGCACACCATCCTCAAACCATGTATGCTTGATGTTCTTACCCTGTGTATCCCAGGTATGCTTACGGGCCACGGATGGCTCCTTAAACCAAACCAGCATCTCTTTGGCCTGCTCCAGCCAGAAATTATCAGAATCGCTGATGGAACGCTTGTACATTTCATCGTATTTCTCAGCGTTTACATGAGCGTTTGCTACAAGTTCTGCAGGAGGCGGAAACTTTCTGTCCTCGTTCATAAGAGATGATGTTGATATTGCCTGTTTGGTTGCGTCCGCCATAATGATCCTCCATTCTATTTGTTTTGTTAATAATTTGACAATTGAAATAAAAGCAAGAAGCTATACTTCTCAGGAAGAATTACAAGCAAAAATCATAATATATTCATAAATCGAGCAATTTATATTATAATTACATAATTGCAGTGCCACTGTTCTGATCTTATTATTGATACTTTGATTTTCATTATGCGAAGCAATATAAATAAAACGATTAAAATTGCAGCTGCATGCCTGCTTTCCTGTCTTGCGTCATACCAGGCAACAGGTTCGCATATTTCACTGGAAACACGCCTGGCCGTTACATCTCGAAAGAATGTTGTAAGCCTGAAAGCGGATATCACCAATCGGGGAGATGAGCCCGCAATGTCAGTTCAGATAGAGGCCGGAGTCGGATCCGTTCTAAGCAAAAGCAAATTAAGAGAAGAGCTGAGAACAAACGAGACCTTCCATGCCTTATTTGAGATCGGGGCCATCCCTCAACCCGCGGGCGAGTATACCGTGCTTGCCAAAATACATTATACCGACGCAAACGGATATCCATTTACAGGGCTTCAAACCATACCACTGGCACCTGCCAATCTTGTTGCACCAGATAAGACGATATCAGCACATGCTTCTTCATGCGTAATAAGAAAACATGGCGAATTGGAACTCACTCTTCGGTCTTCACCAGATTCAAACCCGGTAAATGTCCGGGCAACACTGGTATTACCTGACGAGTTTGAATGTTCTGAGGCCGAAGTAAATGTGCCTGTCCTACCCGGCGAACAAAAAAAGACTATATTTAAAATACACAACATCTCGGGACGGCCAGGAAGCCAATATTACTCCTTTATAATCATAAACTATATGTACGATAATCAACACCGCAGCATTTCGGTCCCGGCCAATATCACGGTAGGGCATTCCCTGCCCCATGCCTTATTGCAGAAATCCATGTTGCCGCTCACAATCCTTTCAATATCTCTTCTCGCAATATTCTTCTTAGCAGCTCAATTCCCAAACGTCAGCTTCCGTCTTAAATGCCTTCGTTCACCTGCCCGCAGTGCTACACACAACGTTGCAGGCGGGTCATTTATCATTAATCATTCATCGCTTACATTCCTCATCCTTCTTATACTTCTTCTCTTCACGCTCTGGCATCTTCAGCCCAAATATCTCGTCACGAACACACTTACAACCGGTGGTGACATTCCGGCACATAATTATCTCGCGAGCCATCTCGAAGAACAATTGCTCGAACACGGCAGAATAGTATCGTGGTCAAATGGATGGTGGAGCGGTTTCCCCATGTTTCAGTTCTACTTCACCCTGCCGTACTTACTGATTGGCATACTGGATATATTCCTTCCGTTTAACATTGCATTTAAAATAGTCAGTGTACTTGGCATACTTATACTCCCCGGCTGTGCGTACATGACAGCACGCATGATGCGGCTTCCGCGCCCCGGGCCGATACTTCTGGCTATAGCCATGATACCTCTGCTTTTTGATCACTCACATAATATGTGGGGTGTAAACATCTACAGTACACTGGCCGGCATGATAGCCAACAGTATCAGTTTCTCGGTAATGCTCCTGTTTGTAGGTTCTGCAAGCATAGATTGCGATGAGGGACAGTTCCGGCTGCGCACGGTTCTTCTGCTGGCCGCATTGATCGGTTCGCACTTTTTTACAACCATAGTCGCCGTGCTGACTGTGTCGATTCTGCCTTTTTTGAGGCCGCGCGCCGAAATGCGCAAGGCTGTTCTGGTATTGTGTAAAGAGTGCGGCTTAGGGTTTCTCCTGATGGCATGGTGGCTGATTCCGCTTGTGATAAAGCGGGAATATTCCATGGACTTCGGATCTTTGTGGGAATTCTCTTTTTTCAAAAAACTTCCTTCTTTTATCTTCTGGCTGACCCCGTTTATATTCGCAGCTATTGTTCTTGGAATAATCCGCAGGGTGAGATTTGTTGTGTTAACAGCCTGCATGCTGATGTTTGCTATTATTCTTTTCTGTTTCGGATACAGCTATATTTCAGAAGTGTTTGTCAATGTTCGTCTCTGGCCGTTTATTGTTTATTCTCTGCTTGCTTTATCCGCAGCCGGCATAGGCTTGATTATCGAAAAACTGAAAGCATCAGAACTGGCAGTAATCTGTTTTCTTATCGCAGCCCTAACCTTCGGGATAGACAAGCCAAACCATGTGCGGAACTGGGCAAAATGGAACTATGAAGGGCTTGAAAAGAAAACCGCCTGGCCAGTATTCCGCGATCTGGTTTTACCACTGAAAGGCACTCCCGGCCGGCTTGCCAATGATCTTCACGACCGAAACAACATGCTGGGCTCAAGCAGAATATTCGAGTGTGTCCCACACCTGATCGGCAAACCTGTGCTGGAGGGCGGCATAGTAAATTCCGCGGCCGGATCAATGTTTTCATATTACATCCAGGGTGAAACCTCAAAAAACTGCGCAGGATTCCCCCCCATTGTAAAACCCGCAAAGTTCAATTTCAGAAATGCAACAAAACACCTGGAGCTGTTCAACGTTAAACACTTCATTGCGCGATGGTCGGAAACCAAAACAGCCATGACAACATCTCCGCACTGGCGGCTGGCAGGTAAAGCAAAAGAGTGGGAACTTTATGAATTAATGACTCATAACGGCAGTTACGTGTTCATTCCTGAAAACAATCCTCTGGCAATCAGAACAGACAAATGGAAACATGCCGGGCTTGACTGGATTTATACCGTCAACGCAATTGACCAGCCCTTTGCAATCCTTAGACCGGGAGAAAAAACAAACGAGCATTTCACAAAAGTTTACAGCGAACAGGAGTATATAAATTATCTGGCATCAGTTTCCGGAACGTCTCCCGCGAAATCTGAAATCATAGATTTAAAACCTGAAATCTCGCATGAGAAAATATCCGACAATGTTATTAAATTCAAAACCAGTGCCATCGGCAAACCTCACATTATAAAAGTTAATTATTACCCCAACTGGAAGGTGCGCGGCGCAAAAAAAGTGTATATGGTCACGCCATGTTTTATGCTGGTTTACCCTGAGCAGGAAGAGGTGGAGATTTATTACGGCTATACGTTTTCGGACAATGCAGGCAGAGGTTTGACATTGGCAGGGTTAGCGATGATGATGGTGATGCTGTATGTGAAAAGACGTAAAAAATGAACCAAAAGAAAATCTTAAAATTCATTGACTCAACAGTTGGATCACTATTGTGTCGTGCTATAGGCTTGTACACAACTCTTAATAAAGCAGTTGAGGCCAGCGATATTACTTCCCTGAAAATCCGGCGCATCCTTCTGATAAGGCCCGGCGGCATGGGGGATATGATTATGCTGTTACCGGTAATCAAAGCCCTGCAGGAAAAATATCCGGAAGCAAAGATAGATCTTGTCTGCGAAAAACGAAATATGGACGTATTGAAGCTGGCGGGGTTAGAAAACAACGCTTTAGTTTACGATGTTAACCCTGTTAAATTCTTTTTTCAGCTTAAACAGCACCACTATGATATTGCGCTGGACACGGAACAGTTCCATCATTTTTCTGCGGTTTTTGCGTTCTGGAGCGGAGCTCCTGTCAGAATAGGCTTTAAAATAAATCCGCGCAGAAATCCTCTTTATACTCATCTTATTCCATACGCTATTGACGGTTATGAGGCGGAACAGTTTGCTCGAATTCCGGAACCTCTGGGTATCAGCGATATAAGACATAATCTTGAAAATATACTTACAGATACTGACTCTGCACTTATTCCTTCAAAAATGCTGCCTTCCTCCCCTTTTGTCATAATCAATCCCGGTGCCAGCACTCATTATAAAATGTGGAATGAAAACAAATACGTCCAGCTTGCAAGCTGGCTGCAAAAGAATCGTAAGCTTAATATCGTGCTGACCGGGAGCAGGAAAGAACAAAAAATCTGTACTTGTATCCTGAATGCTTTGTCAGCAGAGAATGGCAATGCTGTTTCTCTTGTAGGCGAGCTGGGCCTGAAAGCAACGGCAGCCTTGATGAAGAGGGCGGAATTGTTTATTGGATCTGATTCAGGCTTAGCTCATTTGGCCATGGCAATGGGCCTTCCAACTGTAGTCTTGTTTGGCCCTAGTGATCGGCGCAAGTGGGGAGTTGAAGACAAAAAACATGCAATAGTGCTTAAAAACCTGCCGTGCTCGCCATGTTTCATGTTTGGTTCTCACGAGTCGTGCCGAACAATTGCATGCATGAACGAGATTGGGGTTGATGAAGTGATTGAAGCTGTGGAGAAAATTATTAGAGCAATTCACGTTTAATCTACACAGAAAGCATCTAACGACATCTCAAGCACTGATTGCCCAGCATCTAAGGCCAAATTCTTTTTGAACACTCAATATCCAACGGCTTATCTTATGCCATTTTACTTCTTATTCTTCTTTGTCTTTTCTATGTTCTCGAACTGTATCGAAATCAATCTCTTCTTTCCTTCATCATTGGACATTCCTTGTTCGATATTGGATATTCAGTTTTCTTTCCACTCTTTATCATTTATAAAGTCCGGTGGTGTTATTTCTTTCTGCCAGGTTGTATGCAGTTTCTTTCGTACCTTTTCGTAGTGTTCGGATTTTTCTGCTAAACGAAGCGATTCCATGGCGCGACCAAAGTTCCCGGCTTGCGCATAAAGATCAACAAGCACAGCGTGATTATCCGGATCCCAGAAGTTCCACTCTACATAATTTTCCCAGTATTTAATTGCACTGCTAAGCGATTCTCTTTTAAGAACAAATCTTTTAAGCGTTCGTAGTTCGCGCTTATAGGGGTTCAAGGTAAGCCCTTTATCGCACCAGTATTGTAAAACTTCTATCCGCTCCGGCAGTTCTTTCCCATTATAATCAAAGCGATTATTAAACGCTGTTTCAGCTGTCAGCATGCAGAAGTAGTAATTGTACGGGTAAAAGCCATATGCCTCTTCACAGCGTCTGACAATACTCCCAGGGTTATGCTCATAAGAATTGTGTCTCGCGATAAAATACATTGTCTGCGCGAGAGCCGCGCGGGCTCCATGAAAAACCCCATAAACAGAAAGTGCCAGAAGAATGAGACCGAAAAGAATGCTGATTTTTGATTTCTGATTTTTGATTTTTGATTACCCTCTTGAGCGGGGGCAAAACACTTATTTTTTCCCCACAGGCGTTACGCTAGACTGAGTCTCTGCAACAGTTGAGGAAGCAGCTGCGGCGGCTTTTGGAGGCATGACCGGTATAAGCCACCTTTTCTTAAGTGTTTCGGTGAGTGCTTCCGCCTTTGCGGCCATTTTGCCGGCAATAATAACCTGATGCCTGACTGCCTTTATATCCGGTTCATTACGCTTAATTTCCTCTGCATCGGACGCACTTTTCGCCTCTTCTTTTGCCATGTTAGCAGCAGATATGGATTTTCCCGCATATTCAATCACTTGTTCAGCTATCTCTCTGGCTTCCTTTGCTTCTTTGGATGCTGACTCTAAAGCTTTTTTCGTAACATCAATTTTCTTCCTGTCGTTCGCCTTCATGGCCTTTATCAGATCATCTTCCACATCATCCTGTGCGGCCATGGCGTTTACCACGGCATTCATAGCCATATCCCTGGAAATAGTTGCTCTACGCGCATATTTGGCCGCCTCAGCCGCCTCAGATTTAGCTACATCTGCCGAAGTTTCTTTTACTTTCTCATCCGCCCAACCTGCTGTTACAGAAATAATTGCTATCGCTACAAGAATTCCGCCGTACCAAACATTCTTACATATCATAAAACACCCATTACCACATTCTTCTGGGAACAATTATAATGTCACCCGATTTGACAGGCGGATCTTTATCTTTAAGTTTTTCGATTCTTGAGGCGTCAACGTAAATAACTTTATCACCGCGAATTATTTTTATCTGACTGCGTTTGGCGTAGTCCGTGTATCCTCCGGCTACAGCTATAACACGAAGAAGCGTAAGGTTTCCTGACAACGGAAATTTGCCTTCCTTCTTCACCTCGCCCCGCACAAAATACTCGCCTTGCTGTTCGACAATAATAATATTTATTTTCTTATAATAGCCGCCATTGATATATGCTTTCTCTATAGCACTTTCCGCTTCGAAGCTTGTCGAGCCTTCTACTTTTATTGTTTTTACCAGAGGCAGATTAATGTTCCCCTGTCCATCAACCACATCTGATATGTCTTCCGGATTAGGAATGCCGCGCATGTAGATTTGCAGCGCGTCACCACACCTCAGCGGCGGCCTTGATGACGCGTAGATTTCTTCTTGGGGTTTGACTTCATTCAAGATGGGAGCGGCTTGCCCTGAAACCACAGGACCTCTCATCTCCTCCACCCGCGGCTTATATCTGGCAACTTTCTGTTTTTCGATTAAAGAGGATACGCAAGCTGACAAGAAAAACGGTATTATCAAACAGAACACCCACTTCTTACCCGCAATTGTTTCTATAAAATTTTTCATACTTAATTCAATTCCAAAGCTCCGTTACTTTTTTTTAGAATACTGATAGTAAGAAGTGTAATTATAATAATAAGCAGAATAATCACGAGAAATATTTATATTATTCAATACCACACCGATAATATTAGCACCGGCATTATTCAAAATATCCCTGGCCCGCAATGAGACCTCCTTAGGATACTTCCGATGCTGGACCACCAATAATACGCCATCCACTTCCCTTGCGATCAGCGATGCGTCACTTATTCCTATAGCCGGCGGAGCATCAAAAAACACATAATCATAAGTTTCTTTCAGCTTCCCTATCAAACCTTCCATTATCCGAGTATTGAGCAGACCAGGAGTGCTGGCAGAAAGTCTTCCGCTGGGCATAAAGTACAAATGCGGAACTGCCGTAGCAATAACAGCATCCTCAATAGTTGCGTCACCCATAAGAACATTAGCCAGACCAACAGAATTATCAACATTCATCATTTTATGCTGTTTAGGCCTATGCAAATCCGAGTCAACAACAAGAACATTATCACCAAACTGAGCGCAGACGTATGCGAGATTGAATACTGTTAAAGACTTTCCTTCTGACATACTTCCACTGGTAACACATAGCGCATTACCTTTTTCAAGTTTTTTGGAGAATTGCACATTAGTTCTGAGGATACGATAAACTTCGCCGTGCGAGGGCTTCGCATCCACTGATGTCAAAGGTTTTACCTTTTGAGGAACCACTCCAAGAACAGGGATACCCATATAATGTTCAACTTCTTCAATAGTCTTAACGGAAGTATCAAGATACTCCGCAAAAAAAGCCAAGCCAACACCCGAAACCATACCAAGTACAATGCTTAAAATGATGTTCAATAATATCTTCGGCCGGACAGGTTTGGTGATAGGACGGGCTTCTTCAATAACCTCAACTATCGTGCGGGGAATACTCAATTGAATTCCCTCTTCAATGTAGCGCTTAAACAGAATGTCCCTCATTTTGCGCGCCTGGTCAAGTTTATCAAGAGCTTCATCAAATTCACGGTACTCACCCGTTTGAGCTTTTCTCTCTTTGGACTTTAAAGCTTCAATATCTTTTTCAAGAGATTCCGATTTCTGCTTGGCAAACTCATATGCGGCCTGTACACCAATCTTAAGTCCATTAAGTGCATCTTCAATTTTCTTTTCTATTTCCACAATTACGGCTTTGGTTCGGATAACATCCGGATGTTTGGGGCCATACGCCTCCCGCAATTTGCTAAGCTCGATTTCCGATTTTCGTTTAGTAGAAACAAGCGACGACAAAGCGGGATCTCCAACCACGTAAGGAGCCGCATCGAGAAGAATCTCATGGGGCAAACTTTCGATTTTCCTGTAACGCGCTTCTCTGTCGGTCAGCTCCATGCGAGCACGAATACGTTCAGTCTCCAGGAGTATCAGACTTTGTTTCGCCAGAGCGCTGTCCGTCCCTCCAACTGAACGAACCACGTCAATCTTATATTTTTGCCTGATGTCGGCAACCTTCTTTTCGTGTTCAACGACTTTCTTCTTCTGTTCTTCCAGCGACTCAAGAACTGCATCAAGCCCGCGCTCGGTTTCCTCACGACTTACAGCCATGCGCCGGTCTTTAAAAACTTCAGCAATCTTATTGGCGATTTCCGCTGCATGTTTCGATGCCGACTCAAGAGGATCCTTAAGCTCAACCTGGATCTCTACAAGGTTTGTGTCACGGCATTGCTGAACCTTCATGCTTTGCCTTAACAACTTCCATGTCCTTTCAGCTCTTTCAGGAAGATCTAAATAGCCATACGCTCTTCCCAATTTTTCGTCCAGATTAAGCTCGCTAATTACTTCCTCAAGAATACTGCGCGATTGAATAATCTCAAACTGGGTACGAAGAAAAAGAGGATCAAACGGAGTGATTTCCCGCCGAAAAACATCTACATCAGGAGATTCTCTTCTTACCAAAATCTTTGTTAACGCCATATAGACTTTCGGCATTGTCATGGTAGTTGCTATGCCGGCGAGAACAATCAACAGGAAAACGGCTATGACAATTTCCTTGCGAGCACGAATTACCCTCCAATAATCAAGGAAATGCAAAGATTCTTGTGGTTCAGTCATAATCAATTCTTTATTATAAACAAATTTAGTACCAGGAGCAAGGCCTCATCCAGGCATTATATCCTCGCACGCGCTTGGACCAATGTAAAAAAACACCTGTGTTTATACAATGTTATTTCTGAGGCAGGACACCAGTCCGGTTAATGGCGCAATATTCGGATTAGAAATTCTTTACTAAAGCCAAACCCGTGGCATTTCTCGAAAAAGAAATACCAACGTCAGAATCCACTTCTTCATACTGTTGATAGATCTTAATTGAAGAGTCAAGACTAACAATTTTATAAGTTATGTCACCCACAAAAATAATAGTTGTTTCTTCTCCGCTTCTATCCTTCACATACAGAGAATCA
This sequence comes from Verrucomicrobiota bacterium, assembly GCA_042565725.1. Taxonomy (GTDB): domain Bacteria; phylum Verrucomicrobiota; class Kiritimatiellia; order UBA8416; family JBHORK01; genus JBHORK01. Next base: position 26,927 of record JBHORK010000009.1, on the reverse strand, counting down.
GGAACGGATGGGGACGTATCTTTTTCATCATATTCCCCCATTTCGTATGTGCCGGCAATACCCAAAGTTATGTTTTTTACAATATCCCGTGTGTATCTGATCTTAAACCGCATGTTTTTCTGAGAAACAAAAGGATATACATCCGAATCACGTATCCTGCTTGTAGCTTCGAATAAAAACTTCGTATCAATAGCTGTTTCAGCGTCAAGAGACAGACTAACATAGGGAGTATTCTGCACGTCAACATCATCAACGTCGTAGTTTGCCGACTGCCAGCCGACACGCACCTTTCCATTCAAACTGGGATTAAAAACCTTTTTCACTCCAACTCCGCCAAAAACCGCCGAGAAACCACGATCAAGACCTTGCTGTTCGCTTTTGTAGTCAAAAGTATCAGCATCCGCAACGAACATCAATCCTACGGTTCGTGAAACCTGTCGCAAATATATAACAGACCCGCCCGTACTGTCTTCATCGGACTCTTCCGCCCTTATATCATCATCGTAACGCTTAATCATGTGACGACCACTAATATCCAGACTGGACATGCGGCTGATTTCAAAATTAAACCCCGCATCTGCAAGATTCCTGGTATAACTGCTATCGCGCCGCAACGTGGAACCAGCACTCTCAATGGAAGGATCGTCAGTAAAATCGAATTTCTCTCCTAAGCTCATTTTAACTCGCGGCGTCAGCCAGTGATTGAAACCAATGTTAAGTTTATGAAGCCATTCGATTTCGTTCTGAATAGGACTTGGATTATCGCGATAGCGATAAGAAGGAATGTAATCAAAATCCAGCAAAGTTTGTTCCCAGTCAAAAACAGCTTCCAGTCTCGGCTTTACGTGAAGATCATAATTATTATCTACATTTTCCTCAGCAGAATCCCTGTTATCCGTAGATTCCCCATGAATTCCTATGGAGAACTGAACTGGCGAGAACCGTACTTCAGCATTTCCCTGGGCAAATACATTCATACCCAAAAGAATGCATGCTAGCAGCACTATAAAAAAAAGACCAAACCACTTATTAATCTGATTAATCATATTATCATCCCCCTAACAATATCTCTCCTAAGCCACATATAGACCAAAACCGCCCAAATCACTTCATATCCAATTAACACAACACCTAAGTAGATATATACCCTCCGGACATCATTATGTTACATTTATTATCAAAATGTTATATTCTCGAACCAGCCTTCAAGAACCAGTTCAGGCTAAACTTTTAGCACCAAACAAGTCAATGTCAAAAGTCAAATAAGAAGAGCTGTTTTAAATTTGAAAAGCATGTAACAATCTGTTAGTTTTCCACTTATGGCTGTACAAAACTCATATTCCTACAAGCTTTCCGAAGAAAAACAAAATATCCTCAGCAGTATTCTCAAAAACGGCAATTATAAACCTATCCATATCCCATACACAAAATTCGCAGCGGAAACCAATAATTGCAAGATTGCCCTGTACCAGAGCGGGAAATGCGTTATCCAGGGTAAAGGCGCGGCGGATTTTGTCACTTTCGTGCTTGAACCTCTTGTTGTCAAAGAAGCGCAACTGGGGTACGAAGATATTCTCAACCAGGAAACAGCCCAGCCGCACATGGGTATTGATGAAAGCGGAAAAGGCGATTTCTTCGGCCCGCTCGTCGTGGCCGGCGCCTACGTCGACCAATCAATAATCCAGGCTATGCGGGAAATGGGCGTTCGAGACAGCAAAAGAATTACAAGTGACAATAAAGCGCTGGGCCTGGGACGAGAACTGCGCAAACTGCTCGGAAAAAAATTCAGCTTAGTCAAAATAGGACCTGAAGCATACAACAAACTCTATTCCAAAATGCGTAATGTTAACACAATTCTTTCATGGGCACACGCCAGAGCCATAGAAAACCTTCTCGATGTGGTTCCTGATTGTCCTCGCGCTATATCAGATCAATTCGGAAAAAAGGAACAGGTTATACAGGCGCTGATGAAAAAAGGACGCAAAATAAAATTAATACAACAGCACAAAGCCGAAGAGGACCTGGCGGTTGCAGCGGCTTCCATTCTTGCGCGAGCTGAATTTATCAGATCCCTGAAAAAAATGGAACAGAACTACGAGATTTCCATACCCAAGGGAGCCTCCACGGCAGTGCAGGATGCAGGCGTGGAACTTATAAAAAAACATGGTCCGGGAATTCTGTTAAAAACCGCGAAATGCCATTTTAAAACAACTGATATTGTTCTTCAGAAAATGAAGATTGATCGCAGCGCACTCGGCCCGGAAGGCCAGGCTGTTTCAAAAGCAAAAAAATGGTCCCGTTAAGACCATTTTTTCTTCCGAACATTCAACATCGAACACAGAACGCTGAACTTCGAAGTAAGGATTTCATTCGATGTTGGACGTTGGAAGTTCAATGTTCGATGTTCAGTTAGCTTCTAACCAAGCGCTTTGCTCAATTCACTGACCAAAGAACCCAGGTTCCCCCCGCCCGCAGCCTTGACCAGCGCGCTTCCAACAACCACCGCATCAGCCGATTTGCCCGCCTGCCGCGCCTGTGTGCCATTACTCACCCCGAAACCAACGGCAATAGGCAATTGAGTGCATTCACGCAATTCGTTTACATGACCTGCAATATCTGAAGCTACATCATTCCTGGCCCCTGTTACACCCGTAACCATAATGTAATACACGAAGCCACTTGAGTTTTTTAGAATCATGACGGATCTTTCCATGGGAGTTGTCGGCGCAATAAGAGGAATAAGAGACAGATTATGTTTATCCATATGGGTTCGCAGTTCATCCGCTTGCTCGAATGGCAGATCAACAACCAGCATACCATCAACTCCGGCTTTTGCCGCATCGGCACAGATTTCCTCATAACCATATTTGAAGAAAGGATTCACGTAACCGAAAAGTACTATTGGAAGATCAAAATCTTTCCGTAAATTTTTCACGATCTGCAATACACCACCTAAATTCATGCCGGCCGACAATGAACGCTGTGCCGCCTCCTGAATCGTTGGTCCGTCCGCGGTAGGATCGGAAAAAGGAACACCCAGTTCGAGAATATCAAGCCCATTCTCAATTGCCGTTCGGATATTCTTCTCAGAAATCCCAACATCCGGATCGCCGGCAGTAAGGTACCCTATTAACCCTTTACGTCCAGCCTTCCTTAACTCTTCAAACTTTTTATCAATCCTGTTCATGATGCGTATCTCGTGATGCGTATTTCGTATCTCGTATTCCGATTCCCTGTTTTCCCCTTCGCCACTTCCCCATTTCCCCCATTTCCCTCTCTCCCTCGATGTTCAATGTTGGACGTTCAATGTTCGATGTTCAATGTCCCTCTACTCTCTACTTCTCCCCGCATCTCGTTTCTCATCTTTTTGCACTTCACAAGATACGCTTCACGTTCTTTCTAACACACTATCCACATCTTTATCTCCGCGGCCGGAAAGATTGACGATTATAATTTTTTCAGCACCAAGATCCTTTGCCTGTTTTTCTGCTTCCGCCAACGCATGTGAAGATTCCAGCGCTGGAATTATACCTTCAAGATCACAAAGCTTATGAAAAGCTTGTAATGCTTCTTTATCAGTTATGTTGGTATATCTAACCCGTCCGGAATCCGCCCAGAACGAATGCTGTGGACCCACACCGGGATAATCAAGACCAGCGCTTACTGAATGAGCGTTTAATATCTGGCCGTGTTTATCCTGCAAAACATAGGTTTTACTGCCGTGCAGAATTCCGGCATCTCCGGCACCAATACTGGCGGCGTGTTTTCCTGTCTTAATACCAAACCCTCCGGCCTCAACACCAACCAGTTGAACAGTTTCATCATCCAGGAAAGGAAAAAATATTCCCGCGGCATTACTACCGCCGCCTACACAGGCAATTATCATGTCAGGGGAACGTTTCTCCTTTTCCATAATCTGTTCACGCGTCTCATCACCAATAACTCTTTGGAAATCACGAACCATAACAGGATACGGATGCGGACCGGCCACAGATCCGATTACATAAAAAGTGGTCTTAATGTTTGTCACCCACGCCCGTAATGCTTCACTCATGGCATCTTTAAGCGTCCTGGTGCCGCTGGCAACCGGCATAACTTCAGCACCCAGCAGTTTCATTCGCTTGACGTTAGGTGCCTGCCTCCGAATATCCTCTTCACCCATATACACCACACACTCCATACCGAAGAGTGCCGCAACCGTAGCTGTAGCCACACCATGCTGCCCTGCCCCGGTTTCTGCCATAAGCCGTTTTTTACCCATACGTTTCGCGAGAAGAGACTGACCAAGCGTGTTATTTATCTTATGCGCTCCAGTATGATTCAAATCCTCACGTTTCAAATATATTTTGGCACCACCACAGGAATCCGTTAGCCGTTCAGCGAAATACAGCGGCGAAGGACGTCCGGCATAGTCTTTCAACATACGATAGAATTCCGTTATAAAAGACGGATCGGACTTAGCTTCATTATAAGCTCTTTCTACTTCCAGAAGGATCGGCATCAGTGTCTCAGCGACATAACGACCGCCATACTCCCCGAAATACCCCAATTTATCAGGCTCATGATTCATGAAAGGAATGGTAAATGAAGCTTTTTGCGCTGTCACGCAAAAAGCAGGAGTCAAAATTCAGAATTCAGAATTAATTCCATCGAAAAAAAGGGAATGATTAATGGAAAAAAGAGGGCCCAAAAAACACGAAATAGGCCTTATAAAATGGTTAATGGCCCTATTCTGACTCCTGACTCCTTATAAAACCGCTTTAGCGTTTTTTATAAAATCCCGCATCTTCCCGTGGTCTTTCTTGCCGGGCACTGATTCTACTCCGCTGGCTGTATCTACACCAATTGGGCGAACAACATGAATCGCCTTGGCAATATTGTCCGGAGTAAGCCCACCGCTCAACATTACCGGGTATTGACTTGCAAATTTTGCGGCTGCTGTCCAGTCAGCAGTTATACCTGTGCCTCCGTACATTCCCGGAACAGCGGCGTCTATAACATATCGCGCTGCCTTCCATTTTTCCGGAGACGGAACAAAAGTGTTGTCCTGACATTTAACCGCGCGCCAGACAGAACAAGGCATTTCAGAGAAATCAGCAGGGTTTTCATCGCCGTGAAACTGGATAGCATGCAAGGCGCAATCTTCGGATATCTTCCTGACGTTATTGCAAGCTTCATTTACAAACACACCTATTACTTTTCCAGATGCGTCTATCTTATCCAAAATGTTGATCAGCTTATCAGCCGTTATACCGCGCGGTGATTCAGAATAGAGAATAAAACCAAGATAATCAGCGCCCGAATCAAGGGCCGCCGCGGCATCATCACTGTTCGTCAGACCGCATATCTTAACTTCAACGGTCATTGCGGCAGTTTTTTCCTGACCGCGTCAATTAAACCCGAAAGTGAAATGGGCTTCTGAATATACGTATGAACCGATCCGTCATCAATGATACTGTTCAGATCATCACTTATCCCAAAACCTGTAATAAATATGAATACAGGTTCCCGCCAGCTTTTCTGCTGACAAATAGACTGAATTTCTCTGAAAGCGTCTTCTCCACCCATAACCGGCATAGACACATCCATAATGATCAGACCATAGTGGTTTTCGCTGAAACTAAGACAAGCCGACTGCCCATCTTTCGCGGAATCTACGGCAACTTCAGGGAAAGCAGCAGAAATCGAATTTACAAACAGCCTTTGAAGTGTCTCCTCATCGTCTGCAACCAGAATTTTACTGTAATCACACTCAGCAAGTTCTTTATCGTGTTTGATTGCGTACCGCGTCTCACCCGTTGAATCAACAACAGACTTCAGGTCTTCCCCGCTGCTGAGCTGATTAAGCGCCGAGACAATACGATCCAACTGTTTTTTATACTCCTTGTTTTCATCCAGTTCAGCCATGCACGTAAGAACCTGCAACGGGTTATTGAGCTCGCAAAGCAGAGTCGACATAGTATCAATTCTTGCCTGGACTTTTTCGGATTCGACCAGCCTCTCACTGGCTTCTTGAAGTTCTTCTTCCGCCTGTTGGCGTGCCGTTATATCCCTAATAAAAAAACATAGTCCACTGTGTTCAGCGCTTTTCAACTGGTCAACAACAATTTCAGCCGGAAATCGTGATTGATCACTGCTTATGCAGATGGCTTCTATAACAGAATACTGCTTGTGAGCCGCGTTTTCGTTAACCGTATTAAGGAGCTGTTCATCAGAACCTGAAATTAAATCCAGGACATTCAATCGGCAAATACTTTTTTTAGGCATCGAAAAATAATGTTCAGCCCTTGCATTGCATTCGAAGATATTACCGGATTCGTCGGTCATGAATACAGCGTCATAAATCGTATTAAGAAGTTCCTCATATTTTGACAAAGACACAGTAGCAAGGCGTGACTTTCGCGATTCAGTAAACTCAACTATTTGCTGGGTAATGCCGAGGCGATCCTTGTTATCACCGCTTTGATAAACACGCTGCGGCTGCCTCGCGGCCGACCCCGTTTTTCTTCTGTCATAACCCGCTCTTGTCGACACCATCTTGCCCAGTGCCGGATCGTAAACTCTTCTGGGTTTTATAGGCATATTCCTGTTCCTTACGTATAATATCTCAACTCTGCTACAAAATCTTTTATATCACTTATACAAGAGTTTTAAACTAAAAAAGAACTTAATTGTTCTCCAGGCCTCTGATTGCTCATCAACGCTTCACCAATAAGAAAACCATTATATCCCGCCTGTTCAAGGTTTTCGATGTCCATACGGCTATGTATTCCGCTTTCCGCAATGGTAATGCTGGATTCAGGTATCTTTTCCGCCAGACCACGCGCCACGGATAAATCGGTCTCCAGCGTACTCAGATTCCGGCTGTTAACCCCAATGATGACCCTTTCCAGAGCCAGGGCTGCTTTCAACTCTTCTTCCGCATGAACTTCAGCAAGAACTTCCAACCCGCATTCAACAGATGCCTCGTAAAGAACCTGTAGCTGCTTCTCGTCAAGCGCGGCAACAATAAGTAATATAACATCCGCACCCCATGCAACAGCTTCATATATCTGATAAGCGTCAATAATAAAATCTTTACGCAGTACAGGAAGATCAACAGCACCACGTACTTCACGCAAATGCTGGCCGGAACCCTGAAAGAAATTCGGCTCAGTCAAAACAGAAACACCGACAGCACCAGCCGCCTGATATTCGCGCGCTATTTCAGCAGGCTGATAATCTTCCCTGAACAAACCCGCCGAAGGACTGGCTTTCTTTACCTCCGCTATAATGCAAGTGCCTTGAGCCTCCTGTATCTTTCCGGCAAGACTGTGATGAACGCGTCTTTGCGCAAGCTCCTTCAGCTCATCAACTGAGATCCGGCGCTTAGCCGCCTCAATATCTTCACGCCTTTGACTGATTATATTTTCAAGAATATTCATAATTCTAACGGCATGGTATAGAAAAAAGACCGAGATCTACAACAAAAGAATTCCGTGTTCAGATTTCAGGAACTATCCATCTCTCCTCACCAATTCATCATTTATCATTCATAATTCATAGTTTTCTTTTGACCATTCCCTATTAACCATTTACCATTTCTTAGTCTGAAGGGAAAAGACAAAATGAATAAACTGGAAGAAAACAAAGAAATCGAACTGGATTTCAAGAAAACCGCGAAAGCTGCCGCAGGCGATCAAGAAGTAATACCGGTGGCAGTCCAGAACATTGATACCGGTGAAGTTGTCCTTTTAGCCTATACAAACGAAGAGGCATTCAGAAAATCCATTGAATCACGTTCTCTGGTTCTCTGGAGCACGTCACGTAACGAGCTTTGGGAAAAAGGCAAGACATCAGGCAATACATTCGATCTGATTGAAGTATATGTAAACTGCGAACAGAACTCACTGCTGTACAAAGTTCGTTCAAGAAGCGGCGGCATATGCCATACAGCAAACAAACAGGGAAAACCGAGAAACTGCTTTTATCGAAAACTGAACATGGAAACACTTGAACTGGAAAACCAGGATTCCTAAACTGGAACTAGTTCCAGTTTAGGAATGGTTAATGGTTCATGGTTGATGGTTAATGGGAAGACATACAAGCAGTCCTGATACTACTGATAACCGATAACTAACGACGCGATCGTTTTATGAAATTACGTTGTCCATACTGCAAAGAAGTGATGGGGCCAAAAATAAATTCGACCTGTCCCAGGTGCGGCAAGACCATGACGATCCCCGATCACCTGAAAAACACAAAATATCGCGAGCGAAAAAAAGCCAAGGAACGCATAGCACGCGAAGCAGAACGAAAAAAAGCTGCTATGGCAATGACACCCGATCTCCGGCTGGGACGCAAACCATCCGTGGCGCTTCTGATACTGGCAGCCATGGCAGTGATTGGAGGGGGGCTACTTGCCAAATCGGCATCAAGACTGGCTATCACAAGCGGGCAAGGCCGGATAAACCGCGCAGTCAAAGAGCTCTCGATCATACAAACGGCACTTGATCAATTAAAAGAAAACTGCGGACGCTATCCGACTACGGAAGAAGGACTCGACGCATTAGTAGAAAATCCCGGTATCAGGAAATGGGATGGTCGTTACGTGAATCTTATCGTAAAGGACCCGTGGAAGAACGAGTATATATACTCATGCGAAGATGACATAGTCATATTACACTCAAGCGGACCTGACGGAATCGCAGGTACAGCCGACGATGTGCTGCCGGAATTGAGACTGACAACAAAATAATCGAGCGATCACAAGCCCTCCCCCAAGTGTAATACGACAACATCCATATAGCTACTTGTAATCTCACTAACATGCTCTTAATATGTGCTTCTTTTTCAACAGAAGGAGTTCAGAATGAGAATGAAATCGTTTATTATATCCGCAATAGCATTATTTATGTTTTCAGTAGCGGCACTCGCCGAGGTAAACCTGCCTGTAGTGATTGGCGACAATATGGTGCTTCAGCGTGATACAAAAGTTCCGATATGGGGCTGGGCAAACGCCGGTGAGAAAGTTACAGTTGAATTCGCCGGCCAGAAGAAAACTACAATTACTGATGAAAGCAATAAATGGCTAGTGCGTCTCGATCCTATGAAAGCGTCTGCGGAACCGCGCATCCTCAAAATATCAAATATCTCACTTACAAATATTCTCGTGGGCGAAGTATGGATCTGCTCAGGTCAATCCAACATGGAATGGCCTCTTCGCGCTCTAACCGGAGTAAACCAGAAAACCGCAAAAGAAGAACTCGGCAACCCCAACATCAGGCTTTTTCGGGTCTCGGAACATGTTCAGTCCGAGATGCCTATGGATGATACCGCTGGAGAATGGACAACTTGTGAAAAAGATCATCATCTCATGTATTTTTCCGGTGTAGGTTTTCTATTTGGAAGCAAACTCCATAACGAGCTGGGTGTTCCCGTCGGACTTATTGATACCTCATGGGGCGGCACACCGATAGAGCCCTGGATAGCAGCCGAAGGTTACAAGATGATAGGAAAACCACTGCCGGAGTTGGATGAGAATAAGAAAAAGATGATACTGAACAATTTCAGAAAAACAGTAAACGATGTTGAGAAGTGGCATGTAAAAGCACGAAAAGCTGCTGATGCCGGCAGGATTATGCCTTTTTCCGTCAACATGAAAAGCGGCGGGCGTTCAAAAAACTATATTTATAATGCCATGGTCGCGCCGCTGACGCCATACGCTGTAAAAGGCGCAATATGGTATCAGGGCGAATCGAACCGCGGCAGTAAATTCCCCCATTACTTTAACATGTTGAAAGCTCTCATCGGAGGATGGCGTGAAGTCTTTGAAGCACCGGATTTACCGCTCTACATAGTTCAGATAGCACCGTTTGACTACAACAAAGGCAGGCAGGGCCCCGACATCAACCGCACGCTTCTTTGCGACAACATATGGGCCGCGGAATACAAAGCTGCCGCGGAGATCAGGAATTGCGGCGTGGTACCGACCCATGACACAATTAATGGTAACATTAAAGATATACATCCCCGCAACAAGAAACCGGTTGCCGAACGGCTTGCGGCAATGGCACTGAACAAGACCTACGGCAAAAACGTCATCTGTTCCGGGCCTGTATTCAAGAACGCAAAACTTTCTGACGGTAAAGTTGTTGTCCGTTTTGATAAAGTCGATCAGGGTTTGGAAACCGAAGACGGCAAGGCGCCGAGCTGGTTTGAACTGGCTGGTGAGGATAAGGAATTTGTTAACGCAGAAGCGGTGCTCAAAGAAAATACAGTTGTTGTAACTTCAGAAAATATTGCAAACCCCAAGTTCGTGCGTATGGGCTGGAACGAAACAGCTATTCCTAATCTGCGCGACAAGAACGGCTGGCCTGTCTTCCAATTCCCGGCCAAAGAAATCAACTAATCGGGTGAGTTTGATCAAAAAGCCTTGATAGTTTCAACAAACTTTGCGGCTGCATCCGGATCACGACGTGTCCAGCTTCTCATAATAGAATCCACTGTCGAACGACGTGATGTCTTATCCTGAACAGTATTGGCCCAGAAAAGAGCCGTTTCCGCATTGGTTCGACTGATAGTATACGCGAAATTTATAACAGCCTTATCACGTTTCCCGGAAGGCGGATATTGATTCAACCATTCAGCGGTTGCCTCTACATCCTTACGAGCCCACTGACGGGCCACCTGGGCCATTGCTTCCGAACACAACTGATCATCCTCAAGAGAATCCGTCCATGCAGCAGCCTCTTCCGGACTACGGCTGGCCCATTTATTGGATAACATAACAACACTTTTTTTAAGCCCTTCTCCTTCAGAAACCGACATGATCCAATCCGCCGTACCTTGGGGATCACTATCTGCCAACCTCCAGGCCATACGCGAGACAACCCCATCCCTCAGCGCCGCCTCAGAAAGACCTTCAGCCCACTGTTTAGCCTCTTCAGGACTCTGCTGTAAAAACCCCTTTACAAGCACATCAACAGCTTGGCTTCTGTTTCTGCCGTACGGTAGCATTTGCATGATTTCAGATGCTTTGTAAATATCGGTATCGGCGATACCTCCCACAACACCAACCAGATAAGGATTGTCTTCTCCCTCATGGTTTTCAAGCGCCCACTTTAACGCATCATCAGGATCATTGCCTGCCCATCCGCTCAATGCATAATAAGAGTCTCTTGATCTACGCCATGAACTTGAACTTCGCTCATCCTTGCGTTCAACAACGTATTCCACTGCCGCCTGCCCGTCAAAACCGCCCCAGGCATAGAGCAGAAGATTGAACTCATCTCTTCTCTCATAAGGATTCGAGAGATTCTCAAAAGCGCTTAAAGCCTCACCCACATTACTGCTGTCAAGCCCCTGAATCATTCGCATGAAATCCGTCATTCTTCTAACAGGATTATTATCCATCAACATCTTCCGGACCGATTGAGTGTCATACCGCTCAATGCCTGAAGCATCATTAAAGGCGTCCGTAAGACCAGGTGTATTATCAGGAACATTATCTCCCTGGACTATTGTTCCCGCATCGGATTGCGATACCTTTTCGGAAGAAACAGATAGCTCGTGTTTTACTCCTGAACGTTTCCCGGTTTTTTGCCGGACACTCATGGGGTCTTTTTCAGCACTCTGGGGTAAAGGAATAGAACGGCCTGTGATATAAGCAAAAGTAACAGAAGTAACCCACAGAACCAGCAGCGGCAATAATATCTTCCAATTTTTCATGCCGTAATGAAGCATACAGAATTTACGTGAATATTGTCAAATCATGAGGAATTTGCGCTGTAAGCGCAAATTCAAAGGGGTGGCCCGCCTTCGCCAAGGCTACGGCGAGGCAAGCAGGGGGTAGAAAGGGACAGGAAACCTGAATTCTTAGTCAGACGAATTCCCGGGTTCGTCTGATTTAAGGGTAACCCTTAAATTGCCGTACGTTTCTACCTCATGGTCTTTCAGCTTCTTTTTTGCCCAATTCTGAAAACTATTTGTTTTCAGACCGGTCGGCCTCTTCCACGACAAGCGTTTGAGATATACCCAGACATATTCACGCATAAAGCCGGCATCAAGAACAAGCTCAAGTTCATCCAGATATTTGTCATTCAGATAATCTTCTTTTGCTTTCAGCTCTTTCCATATTTGCGCAAGCTTATTCCTCCCCTCAACCTCCTCCTCAAACTTCGGGACATTATAACCGGGCAGTAAATTATACTGATCCTCATGTGCTGTAACATAGGTCAGGCGGCCCATCAGATAACACAACCATGACGCTGCCAGTTTGTCAGAAAGCGACCCATCCCCCTCAATCACAAAAGAAATTCCTGCTTCATCAGCGGGCTTCAGTAGATCAACTACTTCATTAACGACATCATTCGACGTTTTAGTGCCTATTCTCGAGTTTTCTTTTCTGTATGTCAGCCGAATTTTTACGAATTTACCATTAAATCCTGTAATAAGCCCCTCGGAAAGCCTTACCCCTCCATAATCTCCGTCGTCGTCTTTTTCTATCACATGAGAAAACTGATACTTGTTCCAGATAAATCTAATTGGACCTTTTTGAGGCTTAAATCCCGTGCATACATTCTGAACCCGGGTATATTTGTCTTCTTTCACCATCGCTTTTATAGCTTGCCCGATGGAAACAGACTCTGATTTAACGGGTTTATTATCACAGCCATTAGGAATGCCCATTAAACCGTAATCATAAACATATATATCTGCCTTGATAAGATTTTGGCCCTGATAACGCACACTATACCCAAGCCTCGGATCTTCATACTCACAAACCTGAACAAACTCCATTCCTGCCAGAGTTTCCGGATAACTGATTCCCAGATCCTCATCTTCATGTTTGTATATTGGCGCATCAGCCGCAACCGCCATTATCCGCACAGACAACACAAAGCCCAATAGATATATGTATTTTTTCATCATAAATAACAAACCGAAAAACATTATAAGATCATTTGGCTTGCCAGTCAAACCTGTAAGACCCACAACTTCTCCTCCTCGCTGACTCCTGCCTTCTGTTTTGAACCTTGCCGCAAAAAATTTTCTTTTATTAAAACATTGCATTGCATACACTTCTTTTTCTTTTGATATATCGCCTAACCGTTCGACAATCTGAAAAATGTACATAAACATAACATCAGTCGGCGTAATATTAATCACCTGCGTTATATTATATGTAGGATTGGGTCATCTGCTTCTGTATATCCGCGGAAGAAAACAAAAAGAACTTCTCTCTTTTTCTGCATTCTGCCTTGCTGCTGTTTTCTACAATGTGTTCTCCATCCTTCTGTACAATGCAAAATCCCTGGCCGAGGGCGCCCCCATGCAGAGAGCCCAGCTTGCTATAGCATCTATCCAATTAATTCTCCTGACATGGTTTATATCAAATTTCATCAAAAGAAAAGACCGACGACTGGATATAGTTTTCTATTGCTATGGAATAATTCTGCTTGCGCTGTTCGCCTTTGATCGAAGTTCTTTTACATTTCCAAATGTTCCAGCTATCAGGCACATCTATTTATTCAATACTCATGTGGTGTCTTATTATGCGCTGAAACCGGGAATCGCTGTTATTCTTTTGGATCTCTCCGCACTTTTTTCCTCTATTTACATAATTTCATCATTAATAAAATTTTATAAAAAAGAGAAAAACTCCGAATCACTGGCCATGCTTATTGGAATAATTGGGTTCTACATTATAATCATAAACGATGTCTTAGTAGGGCTTCATGTCTACAACTTCATTTATATTCTTGAATACGCTTATCTGTTCATGCTTCTCAGCATGGGATATGCCTTAAGTACGCGACGCCTTAAAACACGCTCAAAACTTCAATCAAGTCAAAAGGAGTTACAATTACTGGCAACAGCCGTGAATGAAGCGGCCGAATCCATCGAAATTACCGATAATAGCGGGGCCATTATCTATGTAAATCCCAGCTTCGAGAAAATGACCGGGTACAGCAAAGAAGAGGTTCAAGGCAGGAACCCGCGTATTCTGAGGAGCGGCAAACATAGTGAACAGTTTTATAAGAATATGTGGTCAGACCTTACTGCGGGCAAAACATGGCGCGGTAATTTCATAAACCGGAAAAAAGACGGAGCATTATTCGAAGAATACGCCGCGATTTCTCCCGTACATGATGAAAAAGGCGATATAACCTGTTATGTAGCGGTTAAACGTGATGTGACCCAGGAAGTAATGCTCGAAGATCAATTGAGATATTCACAGAAAATGGAAGCAATCGGCCAGCTTGCCGGTAAAGTGGCGCACGATTTCACAAATGTGCTCGTTGTCATCCTGGGCAACATCCAGATCCTGCAAACCCGACTCGCTTCAAGCAGCGATAACCAGGAGTATATAGAAGAAATTATTAATTCAGCAAATCGGGCCTCATCCATGACCGCCGAACTGCTGGCTTTCGCGCATCGCAGTAAACAATCTTTACGAGTGATGAATTTCAACAAGGCGGTACGGGGAGTAGAAAATCTTTTGATACAAACCGTCGGACGATTTGTAGATTTATCAATTATTACAAGCGATTCACCAATTAAGGTGAATATTGATCACGACAAAATAGAGCAGGTACTCGTCCAGCTAACCATTAATGCCAACGAAGCAACTGTTTCCGGCGGTAATATTACCATAGAAACATCAAAAGCGCATCTATCCGTAAAGGAATCAGCCCAGCTTCAGGACGGCGTCAGAGAAATAGACAGGAAAGACCAGGATTACGCCGTCCTTCATATCAGCGACAACGGAAAAGGTATGGCAAATGAAGAAAAAGTCCATGCGTTTGAACCTCTTTTCACCACCAAAGAAGGAAAAAGCACCGGACTTGGCCTTTCCACGGCATACGGAATAATAACTCAGCATAAAGGGCAAATCACCATTTACAGCAAACCGGGAGTCGGCACCGTTTTCACAATATTCCTGCCTTTGCACGATTCTTCTGAAGACATGCCGAATGATACCCTCAAAATAAAATCCCTGCCCGGCAAAGACCTGGTGCTTCTCGTGGAAGATGATCCTATGATCCGTGATGTATTAACCGACATTATTCAACAGCTGGGCCTGCAAGCCCGTATAGCCGAATCAACCGAGCAGGCGGAATCAGTTTCGGAATCAGCCGACAGCCGGATCGCCTTACTTATTACAAATATTTTTGTTAATGATAAGAACACAATGGAATGGGCCGGCAAATTAAAGAAAAAACATCCCAACATCAAGATAGTCTACAGCTCCAATTTCCCCGTTAATCATCTTTCAAAAACAAAACTGATAAAAGATAATAACCCTGTAATCACGGCGCCGTTTACTTTACAATTCGTGCATGACATTTTACAAACCGTCTTATTAGATCAGGAAAAAATATGACTAACCATAACATCAGACAAACATTACTAATCTTCGCGGCGCTTCTTCTAATACTTATCGTTTCCGGCTGTGCTTTAATCGGCACAAACCCCGAAATCAACAGGGCTGTCGACCAGATTGTCGCTCCTACTTCAGAGGCCAGAGACAATGCGGAATCAACCCTGCTCCGGCTGGGAAGCGACAGCATCCCGGCACTCCTGCGCACAATCCAAACCGCGCCCCCTCGGAAGAGAGGCAAGGCCATATCCATTCTCGCGCAAATTAAAGATGAGAAAGTGTGCGAGGAATTTGAACGCCTCTTAATAAAAAGTAAGCTTGAACTGTCCTTTGTAGATAGGGAAATCATGGTCAACACACTTGGCAAAAACGGAGGCAAAAAATATCTCCCTCTCTTCAAATCCATGATGCTCACTGAGCCGCACGAAAAAGTGAAGTGTACCCTTGCCTCGCAGTTGTCACGGCTGGGTGACGAATCGGGAACGGAATATCTGACCGAATACTGGCTGAATGAGCTGGAAACGGCTACTCATAAAAAGCAGGCCATAGACGCCATTAAAGCCCTTGAAGAACTGCATGGTCAAGGTTTCGGCAGAGACGCTGAACAATGGCGGGAATGGCTCAAGAAGAAATGAATCGGAGATTGGACGAACCGGCGAAACTGAACAAATGAAAAACATTTTGCTAGTGGGGATTGGCGGATTCATCGGTGCAGCGCTTCGATACAAGATCGGCGGCTTGATCCTGCATCAAACCGTAAACTGGAAGTTTCCAGCAGGAACTTTTCTTGTCAACGTCTGCGGATGCCTTGCAGCCGGGATATTGATGGCCTTGGCCGTCAAACAGGACTTTTTCTCTCCAAACACAAGGCTTGTTTTGTTCACCGGGATTTTGGGAGGATTCACCACATTCTCCGCCTTTGGTATTGAAACCGTATATCTTCTGGAGCAGCACGAAATCTTCTGGGCAGGTCTTTATGTGGTCCTGACTGTATCTGTCGGAATTCTTGCCCTATGGCTAGGCACATCAATTATTCGATAGCGCTCAACCATGCCTCCCATCCGTAGCTTTAGCGAAGGATGGAATGACTTCCTTCTGTAAAAAAATAAAAAAAGCGGCATTTTATAGTGTTTACCCTACAGACAAGCATTTAGATTTAGTGTAATATTCTCTTCTGTTTGATTGAAAAAATATAGCGAGGTTTGAAGTTATTAGAAAATGAATGGGACAGATTGCAAAGCTGCAAGAAGTGCCTGCCCGCCTGTGGAGGGTTAAATGCTTGGCCGCCCGTGGCGGGTTGAGACCTGACCCCAATTATCCATATTATCATTTGATTCAAAAATGAAAAATAAACTCATAAAAGTTAACGACCGTATGCAAACCGACTATCACTACCAATTATCCAAACCCGTCGGGCGATGTTTTGATCCGCAATTTGATCCGGAACTTACACCCAGACAAATGCTGGAGCTGGGTGTTTTCGGCGGAAAATACATGACCGACTGCCTGATGGAATTTCCTGAATCATGGTTTAAAAAGGCGAAACTAGCTACCGGCAGACGAGATAAAAACCTTAACCGTTTCAGGGTAAACGCATCCAAACCGCTTTCTTACTGGCAGGAAAAAGGATGGATATTTGAGGAAGATCCAAGAGGCTGGTTCCAATGGTATTGCAGGTACTACATGGGAAGAAGATGCATTGATGATAAACGTCAAATCAAACGATGGAAAGCCATGCGTCGCCATGTCTCACAGCTAATGAAACATTGCGAAGAAGGCGATGTGAACTGCCGCCCCCGACAAAGACAAGCACTTCTGCACTGGGCATACGACAGCAGAAAGATCTAAAACGACCATATCAGCCCGGCAACTGCATAATGGAAGAGGGAAAATGTGTAGACCTCATCATTATCCGCTCCGCCCTCAAGCAGGCGGTATCCGGTTTTAAGAGCCAGGCTTTCATTAACATCATACTGGACCGCAAAAAGTATATCCTCGGCTCGACCTTGAGGGGCTGCCATTGCTTCACCATCAATGATGAAACGCAGTTTATCGATGGGCGTCCATGTCAGATTGAAGCTCATTAGCGGAACAAGTCCTGTGTTTTTCTTTTCCGATTCCAATCCATCACTTTCAAGCTTGATGGCCGCATCCCGTACTTTCAATGCGCCGCCAATGCTGAACTGCAATGCATCAGATTGATGCAGGCGATAGCGATAAATAAGGCGATAAGAATCAAAGCGGAATGTGGCATTTACGGAACTTCCTTCAGAAAATGTCGTGCCGTTGAAATCAACGTTGTTATCCAGATTTCCGTGTGACTTCATGGTCAGGGGCGCAATAAGTATTCCTGCCCAATGCTTTTCGGAGAAGGTACGAGCATAGCGGATTCTGAATGCGCTGGTATCGTCAGCATCAAGGTCATCGGTTAGAGATAGATCATCACCGGAATCTCCCGGGATGGCCAGGTCATTGTATCCTGCCGACACATAATTGACTTCAATATCCAGCACATTCTGAGCGAATACACTTGATGCGAAAGAAAACGCCAGCGACAAAATCAAAAGTAGAACTGAAGCGTCAGCATTTATCTTTTTTACGGTTTTAATATACATACTGTACGCCTCCAATGGATAAGCCTATAAACTTATCTATATTATCGACCCCTCAGCTTCAAGCTCTATTTGCCAATTTTCAGGTTCCGCAAAAAACTGAAGGCCTCAATCTGTCTGTTCCCACAGACAAATTGACCGAACCAGCATAAAAAAGACAAAAAAATTACGTTTTGTAGTGTTTACCCTACAGACAAGCATTTAGATTTAGTGTAATATTTTTTCTGTTTAATTGAAGAAATGTAGCGAGGTTGGAAGTTATTAAAACGTAGGCGGGCTGATGACCCCAAAGAGCATAACTCCAGGCGCCTCGAACGCAGTAGGCGAATATCCACTTTCGAGCTTGACTTATAGATGCAGTAGGCGTATACTTTCTTTTGAAGATTAGAAAGGGTTCAGTGTGAGAGTAAAGGATTTTTGTAACATACGCATAGGATACGCTTTTCGAGAGCGTTTGACAAATATATCAGACGGAAATGTCATGGTGGTTCAGCCGAAGAATATTACGCAAGACGGTTTTGTTTTTGAGAAGGACGAGCCATTACGCACAAATGTGCCTGCTTCTAAAGTATTACAAGCGGGAGATGTGCTGGTTGTGAATCGCGGACGCTTTGCCGCAGAGGTCTTCAATCTTGAGGGGGCATGGGTGGTTCCATCCTCTATCCTCATTCTTTCCGTAAATGATGAATCTGTCTTACCGGAATATGTGGCATTGTATTTTAATTCTGTCAAAGGTCAGAACATGTTCCGGCGACGTCTGGAACAAACAACAGTTCCTTTCATCAGTGCAAAGAACCTGGGAGCTATGGATATTCCTGTTCCGCCTCTTGAGCGCCAGAAAGATTTAATTGCTTTTGAGAAGTCCGTTACAAGATACAATTTACTTACAAATAAAAAACAGGAATTGCTGCAAAAGATTTTGAATACAGAATTGAACATTACGAATAAAGAGGAAATTCCATCATGAGTGAGAACAAAAAATATACGCAGGAGGCCATGAACAAGATTCTTTGGGGGGCTGCTGATTCATCCCGGGGAACTGTGGATGGCGGAGTCTATAAAGATTACGCCCTTCTGTTTTTGTTCTATAAATATATCAGCGATTTGCATGCGCATACGATAACGAAACTGAAAGATCGATACGGTGATGATCCTGAACGTATAAAACTGCGCCTGAAGAATGAGCGCTTCATCATCCCTGATGGCTGTAGCTTTGCTGATCTCTATCAGCATGTAAACGCCGACAATCTGGGCGAACGGCTGAACAAAGCTCTCCACGCCATAGAAGATGAAAATGATGATCGCCTTTCAGGAATAGTCACGGTTGATTTCAATTCCGAGGCGGTACTGGGCAACACAGAACAGCGCAACAAGATGTTGCGCAACCTGATGGACTGTTTTGCCAGGATAGATCTTACCGAGGTAGGTGAGGATATTCTCGGCAATGCATATATGTACATGATTGAGAAATTCGGGGCTGATGCAGGTAAAAAAGCTGGAGAATTTTTCACGGTTCATTCAGTTGCAAAATTGCTGGCAAAACTGGCAAAACCGCAACCTGGCTGTCGAATCTGTGATCCCGCTGCGGGATCGGGAGGCTTACTACTGCTTGCCGGCGCAGAAATAGAGAATCAGGGGTCGAAAGATTACGCTCTCTATGGACAGGAAAGCAATATGGGCACCTACAACCTGGCCCGCATGAACATGTTTCTACATGGCAAAGATTCAGCAACCATCAAACAGGGCGACACGTTAAACAATCCGCTGCTGAAAGAAAAAGACGCGTTGATGAAGTTCGATCTTGTTGTTGCTAATCCACCTTTTTCATTGAAGAAATGGGCTGGCGAGAATATCGAGAACGATCCTTACAATCGTTTTCATCGCGGAATCCCGCCAAAAACCAAAGGTGACTACGCATTCATCAGTCACATGATTGAAACAGCAAAAGTCAAGGAAGGCAAAGTCGTTGTAATTGTGCCTCATGGTGTTCTGTTTCGAGGTGCCGCCGAGGGTAAGATTCGCACAAGCCTGCTGAAAGAAAACATAGTAGACACTGTTATTGGTCTGCCTGCAGGGCTGTTCCAGACCACAGGTATTCCTGTAGCAATCCTGATTCTCGACCGTTCACGTGAACAGGGCGGAAAGAACGAGGATCGTAAAGATGTGTTTTTCGTTGAGGCATCAAAACTCTTCCGCTCCGCCAAGGCGCAGAACATCATGGATGATGAGCATATTCAGAAGATTCTGGATGCGGTTGAAGATCGTAAGGATGTTGAGAAGTTCTGCCGCGTTGTACAGCCGGAGGAAATCGAAGAAAACGACTACAACCTCAACATCACCCGTTACGTGGATACCTTCGAAGAGGAGGAAGAAGTCGATATTGAAGCCAACCTCAAGGAGATGGCTGAGATAGACGAGGAACTTGCAAAGATTGAAAAGGAAATGGCCGGGCATTTGAAGAAATTGGGGATTGGTATTTGAACAGAAGGCAACAAAGGATAACGAAGGGATAAGCCCTAAAGTGGTCGAATTCGACCACTTTCGTGGAGTCACGAAAATGGTGTGATGAATAAAACTGATTCTAACCGTGTTGGATTCGAGGCGGTTTTAAATCCCCCGAATTCGAGGGATTTAGAAGGAGCTAAAAATGAGCAAAAATAAGAAAATAGAGGTTTTGAGCACTGAGGTCAGGGTCAATTCTGTGCAAGACGAAGATTATATCTCGTTGACAGATATAGCTCGCTACAAGAACAAGGATCGCACAGATGATCTCATCCGCAATTGGTTACGTAATCGCAACACCTTGGAATTCCTTGGAATATGGGAACATCTCAATAATTCCGGTTTTAATCCCGTCGAATTCGACGGGATTAGAATCCAGTCCGGATTGAACAGCTTCACGCTTACCCCAAAACAGTGGATAGAGAAGACTGGCGCAATCGGAATTCTTTCCAAAGCCGGACGATATGGCGGCACTTATGCTCATAAGGACATAGCCTTCGAGTTTGCCTCATGGATCTCGGTGGAGTTCAAGCTGTACCTGATTAAGGAATTCCAGCGCCTCAAATCAGACGAACAGAAACAGCTCGGCTGGGATATCCGCCGCAACCTGACAAAGATCAATTACCGGATTCATACCGACGCTATCAAAGAGCACCTCATTCCTGCCGAACTGACCAAAGACCAGGTCAACCTTGTATATGCCACAGAAGCCGATGTTTTGAACATGGCCCTCTTTGGGAAGACAGCAAAGCAGTGGCGGGACGAGAATCCCGATGAAAAGGGAAACATCCGCGACTTTGCCAATGTCTCGCAACTCGTCTGCCTCGCTAATTTAGAAACCCTTAACGCCCATTTTATACAGGACGGCTTGAGCCAATCGGAGCGGCTTCAAAAATTGAACCAGACAGCAATCCAGCAAATGCGAATACTCGTAGAAGATCGCAGCATCAAGCAGTTGGAAGGGAAGGATGGGAAGTGAGAAAAACCGCAAAAATATTTATTGCATGCAGAAGCGGTTATGATACTATCTCAAAAGCATACCCGCCAAGCCTCTGGTCTTCGGACTACGCTCAAATGTGGCGGGTTTTTGTTTTTCAGGGAGGTGCAAAATGAAATACGCCAAACCATCCCTGACTTTCGAGCAGCAAGCCGATCTCTTGCTTGAGCGCGGTCTGAACGCCGATCGAGACACTCTCATTACTCGCATTAAGGAGGTCAACTACTACCGGCTTAGCGCTTACTGGTATACCTTCAGAATCCCCGACAATCCGGATGATCGCTTGCGTGACGACACAACATTTGACGTTATTTGGAACAGGTATGTCTTCGATAGGCATCTTCGCCTTCTCATCATGGATGCCATTGAACGTGTAGAAATTTCTGTTCGAACCAGGCTGACAGAAACCTTTACTCAGAAGTACGGTCCAATGGGATATATCAAGCCGGAAGGTTTCGGGCCGGATTTCGATGTAGAAGATCATGGTCGATTAGTCGGAGAGATCCGGCGTAATGCAAGGCGAAGCCAGGAAGATTTCGTTAAACACTTTAAGTGGAAATATGGGGACAAAGATCTTCCTCTATGGATGGCCGTAGAAATTATGACATTCGGCAATCTGTTCACTATGTTTCGCCACATGGACCTGCATATGCAACGAGAAATTGCCAACAGCTATGGTCTCAGCGCCAAGGTTCTGGAGTCATGGCTCAAAACTCTAAACTACGTGAGAAATCTGTGCGCTCATCATTCCCGTCTCTGGAACAGGACGCTCGGAATCAAGCCTTTGATCCCTAAACCGAAACATGTTCCCGAATGGCATGACCCTGAAGCTATTCAGAATAACAAGGTTTATGCTGTTCTTTCGTTGCTCTATTACATGCTTCGCAGGATTGCACCCCAAAGCCACTGGCGATCCAGGCTTGAAGAACTAATGTCATGTTATCATGACGACGTTCCTATTGAGTATATGGGTTTCCCTGTGAACTGGGCGGAATATTCGATATGGGCGGAGCCGGAAGGGAAGAAAGAATGACTGAGCACTTCAAAATACTGGCAATTGATGGAGGCGGCTTCAGGGGCGTTTATCCTGCGCACCTGCTGAAACGCATCGAGAAGGAGTTCAACGTTCAATGGCGGGAGAGTTTTGATCTGCTGGCCGGGACAAGCACGGGCTCGATCATCGCCGCGACCTTGGCTCTCGGGAAAAGCGCAAGCGAAGTTTTGGAAATGTACTCGCAACATGGTGCTGACATTTTTCACAAGTGTTTTCGGCCAAGGCTTGGTTTGCTCGCCAGCAAGTACAGCAACACCAATCTACAGCGAATCCTGAACGACTTCTTCGGCAATGCAAAACTAGGCGACATAGAAATGCCTCTGATCCTACCTGCAACCGACATTGGCAACGGATGCGTGCACGTTTTTAAGTCTGCTTACGACAAGGGCTTTGTCCGCGACAAGGACGTGCTTGTCGCAGACGCTGTTCTTGCATCGTGCTCAGCGCCTACATTCTTCCCCCCAACTTTACTTTCAGGAGATAAGCCATACCTGTTAGCAGATGGCGGTCTTTGGGCAAATAGTCCCTCACTTGTGGCAGCAATTGATGCTAAACGCCGACTTGGTGCTGACTTGGACAATTTGAGAATTTTATCCATAGGTACAGGCAATGCAAAACAGTTCTATCCCATCAAGAATTTTAAGAAACGTAGTTTCTTGGGCTGGGGATTCGCTGCGAAATGGGGCCGCGGTAAGTTTGTTGAGATGCTGCTAAATCTCCAGTCCCAAACAGCCAACAACATGCTGGGTCTTTTGCTTGAACAAGACCAGGTTCTCCGGCTTAATTTCGAATCCGACAATGAGCTTCCGCTGGATAAACCAGATGAATTTCATGACCTAGTTTCGCGGGCAGATCGAGAATTTACACACTCCTCTGCTGAAATTAAGAAGTTTTTACAAAAGGAGGGTCTGTGATGACTGAAGTAGGCAAACAGAATCAAATAAATGAGATTATGGATATCCTGATTGATGAGCTTGATATCTCTGAAACAAAATACCAAGAAGCGGAGGCTCGCTATGAAGCTGTCGGTAAATGGCTTGAAAGGCCTGATTCATCTGTGCGCCAATACTCTCCAGAAGTTTATGTGCAAGGTTCGTTTCGCCTTGGAACAGTAATAAAGCCTGTTTCCGAAGACGGCGAATATGACATTGATTCTGTTTGTAAGCTCGATTTAAAGACATCGCAGTGTTCACAGCAACAACTCAAACTGCTGATTGGCAAAGAAATTAAAGCATACGTCAAAGCGCAAGACATGAACAAACCTGCGGAAGAAGGCAAGCGTTGCTGGACATTGAACTATGCAGATAAATCTAAATTCCACATGGATATACTTCCTGCAATTCCTAACGCATCAGGTTTTCGTGTATTACTCGAATCGAAGAGTGCCAGTAGTGATTGGACAGATGATGCCATAGGAATAACAGACAACACCTTGCCTGACTATGACAAGATAAGTATAGATTGGCCTGTGAGTAATCCCAAAGGTTATGCCGATTGGTTTCGTATGCAAATGAGTATATCAACATCAACTATCTATAAGCGCACGCCTGACTTAATGGAGAAGTACGCTGCGGTTGAGGATGTGCCGACCTTTAGATTTAAGACCCCTTTGCAACGAATAATTCAGATCCTGAAATATCACAGAGATATTAGGTATGGCGATGATGAAGACAAGCCTATATCCATCATCATATCAACATTGGCAGCCCATGCTTACAATAATGAGGATGATCTCATTATAGCATTGCAGAATGTCCTTCCTCGTATGTTGAACTACATTGAGGAAAGGGATGGTATTCGCTGGATCACGAACCCTGTCAATCCACTTGAGAACTTTGCGGACAAATGGCCTGATCACCCTGAACGTGAAAAGAAGTTTTATGAATGGCATGCCGCCGCAACAGAATCTATGGAGCTTTTTCTAGGGGCATCAGCTGGCCTGCAAAACTTAAATGAAGGATTAAGCAAAATCGCAGGTGACGACATAGCGAAGCGCGTTATGAGTCGCTATGGAACCGCAACGCTAGAAGCTCGAAAAAGTGGAAAACTCAAGGCTGCTAAAGGAACGGCAACCTTGGGAGTTATTGGAACGGCGGTTAAAGGGCACAATTTTCATGGGTAAAAAGTTTTTCAAAGCAAAGAAACTGACCATAGCGCAACAAGCATACTCGTTGCGTAGTCTATACCCAGAAGCCCTGTGCAACGCGCGGCGAGAGCATCTTGACTGGACAGGCGTGCTAATTCCAACACCGCTCAGCAGTTCCTATGTCGTCAATATAGTGTACATGAAAGGATGGCACCCAAAGACATTCGTCCGTGAACCAAAGCTTGATACGATTTCCGGAAAGCGATTGCCTCATGTGTACAATCATGATGAACAACGATTGTGCCTATATTTTTCTCCTGACAGCAAAGAGTGGAACTCATCTATGAGCATTGCGAGGACGATTGTCCCTTGGGCATCTGAGTGGCTATATTTTTATGAACTATGGTTAGCAACAGGTGAGTGGTTGGGCGGAGGCATACATATTGAATCGCCCAAAGAGGAGCCTGAACAAGATCATTAGGATCGGATTTGTAAAAATATGCAGAAAAACAAAAATAGACCGGGATGCGGAATGAATAGAGAATCATGAATTTGGAATATTGAATGAAAGAACGAAATAAAAACAGACTAGGCTACAAGAAAACGAAAGCTGGGTGGATTCCTGAGGATTGGGGATTTAATAAATTGGCAGCCCTGGACATCGCTGTCGAGGACGGCGACCGAGGTCACCATTACCCGAAACAATCAGAGTTTTTAGAGAGTGGCTATTGTCTTTTTCTAAACGCTGGAAATGTTACAGACCGTGGATTTGTTTTCACCAAAACACAGTTCATTAACAAAGAGCGCGACAGGTTATTAAAAAAGGGCAAGCTCAAGCGGGGGGACATCGTCATCACTACGAGAGGAACTATAGGCAACTTCTCGCATTACGATACTTCTATCTCGTTCGACCATGTTCGCATCAACTCAGGCATGGCTATCATCCGTAACGGTGGCGATAACATTTCAACAGGATTCCTGAACCTTTTCTTCACCTCCTCTGCGTTCAGAAAAGAGCTTTGTCGATTGACTTTCGGGAGTGCAGTTCCACAGTTGACAATACAGTTGATTAACTCTTTCCCGCTTGTGGTGCCTCCCTCCCTCCCTGAACAGGAAGCGATTGCGGAGGTGTTGGAGTGTTGGGATAGAGGAATTAAGAATTATGAATTGAAAATAGTGAAAAAGAAGGAGGTCAAGAAGGGGCTGATGCAGAGGCTCCTGAATGGAAAGCAGAGGTTGCCTGAATTTGCAACCACGGAATGCACGGAAGAACACGGAAAGAAGAAGGATGGAATTCCAAAAGGGTGGAAGGAAGTGCGGTTGGGGGAGATAGGAACCTTTTCTAAGGGTAAAGGCATAGCAAAAGATCAAGTCTCTGAAACTGGCTTGCCATGCATTAGATACGGACAAATCTATACATCTGATGATTATGTGAAAAAGCAGTTCACATCTTTTATCAAGTTGGCTCTAACGCCAGAAAGTACTCGCATTCGGCAGAATGATCTCTTACTAGCAGGTTCTGGAGAGACTATTGACGAAATCGGCAAGTCAATTGCGTACATGGGAACCGATGAAGCATATGCGGGAGGAGACATCATAGTCTTTACTCCAGACAAATCTACTGCGAGAGCAGATTATCTTTCTTTCTACCTAAACACAGAAGGCAGGAGCGCATTGCGTCGCCTTGGTCAAGGCCAGTCAGTTGTCCATATTTATGCCAGAGATCTTGTGGCTCTCTTCCTCCCGTTGCCTTCCCTATCTGAACAGCAAGCCATCGCAACCGTCCTTTCCTCCGCAGATGATGAGATAACCGCCCTTGAACGCAAGCTCACCGCGTTGCGCGATCAAAAGCGATTTCTTTTAAACAATATGGTGACAGGGACTATTCGCCTGCCGCAGTTTGTGAACACGAAGGAGAGTAACTCATGAACGACGTAAGTTGCATGTTTAGATTTAATCCTGTTGGGCAAGGTTTGTTCTACTCAGGCCAGATTGATGATTTTACGTTTGTTTACGACTGTGGTGGCAAAAGAGCTTTTGTAGAACAAGAAATAAAGAGGCTTCCGCAGAAGCCATTGGATTTACTTATTATATCTCATATGCACAGTGATCATACTCGGTACATCCAAGATCTCATTAAGCATTGTGGTGGTGTTGATCGGGTAGTGTTGCCATATCTACACCCGGAAGAGATATTATTAACTATAGGTGAATATTTGTCATCTAGTGATAATAATGGCCCCAGTGATGATTTCGTGGAGGTATAACCGAAAGTTGTGGATTTGAAAAAATGAGCGTATCCTAAAAATATC
>JBHORK010000099.1:0-9192 GCA_042565725.1 Verrucomicrobiota bacterium | reverse complement strand
TGGATTCGTCAAGCAGTAGAAAATCCGACGAGTTCATAACATGAAATGAATGGATGTGGCCCACCTGGCGTTTCAGCTCTTCTCTGATATAATACAATACACCGCCCGCGGCCCCGACAAGAGCCGTCTTCTTTTCACACCCGAAACCTTCAAGAGAATGAACTCCGAAATGGCGAATCATGTTGTCATATGCAGACTCATATTCAAAAGTCCAGTCTTCACATGCGCTGACAGGAACAGAAGACGGTGAATCGAATATTGCTTTCAGAACAGGATCATCCGCCATTGCCGACGGAACCAGACATTCAGTGGGAACAAAGCGTTTAAGACTGTCGCGTACCGCTTCCGGTGTTGCCATTTCTTCACCCTGAAACAGGCCTGTGGACAGATCAAGCAGTACGAACCCGAACATATCGCCAGCGCGGCAGATACCGGCAAGAAAGTTATGCTGATCCGATTCCAGAATGTTGCTTTCGGTAACCGTGCCGGCAGTAATGACCCGTGTGACTTCGCGTCTCACAATACCCTTGGAGGCCGATGCATCCTCTACCTGATCACAAACCGCCACCTTTTGGCCGGCCTTTATCAGCTTGGCAAGATATGTTTCCAGCGCATGATGAGGCACACCGCACATGGGAACCTTGTTCCGTTTGGTCAGCGCCACATCAAGAAGCGGCGCAGCTTTTTGAGCGTCCTCAAAAAACATCTCGTAAAAATCACCAAGCCTGAAAAAAAGAATTATATCCGGAGATAATTCACTTTTTATACGACGATACTGCCGCATCATCGGAGTTACACTCTCAGCCATTGCATCACCCTGTACTATAAAAATTTATCAAAGTTGTATTTGCCAACCTGCTTATTGCACCTGTTCATATTGCAAAAGCAGCTAGCCTGATCATTGCATGTTCAGGCTAGGCGTCAAGGCCGATTAACCAATCCCACTGTTTGTCGACTTGTTTCTGTATTTCTTCCAGAACATGATTATGCCGGGGTTGTTTGAGATGTTTGAAGCGGCCCTGTGTAAACAACCAGTTGGTTACGGGCAGTATTTCTTTAGGTTTGTAATTGATTTTATAACGGCCGTTTTCCACTTCGTACAGCGGCCAGAAACGTGTCTCAACAGCCAGCCTTGCCGATTCAACAGCCGTATCAGGGTCGATACGCCACCCGGGAATACATGGACACAAAATATTCAGAAACGCGGGACCGTCCAGTTCGATTCCTTTTTTCAGTTTGTTCGAGAGATCAACCGGATTATGTATGCTTGCCTGCGCGACATAATCAAGATGATGACCTACCATAATGCTGGTGAGGTCCTTTCTTCTTTGAGGTTTGCCCGATGATTTCTTTCCGACAGGTGTGGTGGTGGTCGCGGCGCCCGTGGGAGTGGCGCTGCTTCTTTGAATACCTGTATTCATGTAAGCACCATTGTCATAGCAGATATATAAAAGATCGTGCCCTCTTTCCATTGCGGCGCTTAAAGATTGGAGCCCTATATCGTAAGTTCCGCCGTCACCGCCAATTGCCACGAATTTAATTTTCTTGTCTATCTTGTTATTCTTCCTGAGTGTTTTGTACATGGCTTCGGCGCCGCTCATTGTTGCCGCTACATTTTCAAACGCGGTATGAATCCATGGAATTTTCCAGGCGGAATAAGGAAATATTGATGAACCTACCTCAAGACAGCCTGTTGCCGATCCGGCAACTATATCGTAATCCGTAATACGACCAAGCATTCGCGTGAATATTGGAACAGGACATCCGGCGCACAATCTATGTCCGCCTGAAAATGAACCTTCCTTTTTTGCGAGTTCCTGAAGTCCAGGCATTGTTAATCTCCCCTCACATTTAGAAAATCAAAAGTTTTTTCAATCTTACCGTTTTGAATATATCTTTCGCTCTCGGCATAAATCCCGGCTATGTCTTCAGGGAAAAGCTCACGTCCGCCCAAACCGAATATTCTGTTGTAAACCAGCGGCGCATTATCAAGATCGTATAAAGAGTTTCTGATTTCGCCGAACAGAGGGCCGTAGGCGCCCATGCTGGTTGATCTGTCCAACACGGCAACTATTTTTACATTCTTGAGCGCTTCCCTTATTTCTTCATACGGGAAAGGTCTGAACACCCGGATTTTCAGGAGCCCCACTTTCTCTCCCTTTGCCCTGAGCATATCAACAGTTTCTTTAATTTCGCCCGCAACAGAGTTGATGGCAACAATAACGCGCTCGGCATCATCCAGCATATATGATTCAAAAAGCTCGTATTTCCGCCCAAAGATTTTGTCGAATCTTTCCGACGTGTCCTGGATAACTGATTTTGCATTTTCCATAGCAACCTGCTGAGCGCGCTTGTGTTCAATATAGTAGTTATGCAGGTCCAGAGCTCCCCATGATACCGGGTTGTCCGTATCGAGTATGGAGTGAATTGCTTTATATTCACCTATAAAGTCGCGCACTGCTGCGTCATCTTCAATCTGCATTGTTTCAATTGAATGGGATATAATAAATCCGTCCAGGCAGACCATCAGCGGTAGACGAATGTCCATGTGTTCCGTTATTACCGGCGCCATGATCATGTTGTCATAGGCTTCCTGGTTGTTTTCCGCATAGATCTGTATCCAGCCGGCATCTCTGGTGCCCATTGAATCACCATGATCACAATGGATATTAATAGGCGCGGAAATCGCGCGGTTTACCACGGTAAGCAATACAGGGCGTCTCATTCCTGATGCGATGTACAGCATCTCCCACATAAGCGCGAGTCCGTTCGAAGATGTTGCGGTCATTACACGTCCGCCCGCTGCCGACGCGCCGATACAGGCAGACATGGCGCTGTGCTCACTTTCCACTGTAATAAGCTCAGTATCCACGGAACCGTCCGCAACAAATTCGGCAAAATCTTCAATAACCTGTGTCGACGGCGTTATAGGGAAAGCCGCCACAACATCAGGATGTATCTGGCGCATGGCTTCCGCCATGGCTCCATTTCCAGTAATTGCTTTAGTTACAGACATTATGTTTCCTCGTGAACAAATTCAATAGCTTCGTTCTTTCCCTTTTTGTTGACAGGGCATTCTTTTACACAAAGTCCGCATCCCTTGCAGTGGAAATAATTAATACCGCAAATCTCTTTTCGATCCTTACCGCTCTTGGTTTTCCCATCGCTAACAAGATATGCCTCTTCAGGGCAAAAGACCCAGCAGTTAAGACAATGGATGCAATGTTCCTTTTTCCAAATAGGTCTTTTTGTTCGCCACGTACCGGTTTCGTAATCCGCAGCATTCCCGCCTTCGACAACAACACCGCCCATAGGGAGTTCCTGCCATGTCTTTAATTTATATTTATCACTCATCAGTTTTCGCCTCATTATATCCGCGCCTGATCGCATCAAGATTTTTATCCGCGAGATCCGTTGTCAGCAGATGCCTGAAAGCCGTACCTGCTTCTTTGATAAGCATTTCAAGAGATATTACACTGGGGAAAACCCTGGCAAACGCGCCCATCATTGCTGAATTGGGAATTTCCCTGCCAAAGAGTTCATTGGAAATATTGTTGGCCGGCACAGTATACAGGACCTGTTTCTCAAGACCAAGCCCCTGCCTGATGACTGACGCGTCTTTTTCAGTATTCACGATAAACACCACGTTGTCGGTAATTCCCTCAACAAGATCTTTGGAGCCGATAAGCGTGGGATCAACAATAATGATTGAGTCAGGGTTAAGAACCGGAATATGTATCCTGATTTTTTTGTCCGCAAATCTATTGAAAGCCCGTAGCGGAGCGCCTCTTCGTTCCGGGCCATAGTCAGGAAACGCGGAAACAAACTTTCCTGTTCCCTGCACCGCTTCAGCCAGGAATTTAGCACCTGTAACAGTGCCCTGACCTCCTCTGCCATGCCATCTGATTTCAAAATATCTGCGTTTATCTGCGTCCATCGGCGGTTCCTAACCTCCCCTAAAGTGCCGTTATAGAATATACCTGATCTATGAAAAGACCTGATTTTTCCAATTTTTTTAGTATCGGGTCAAGCTGATTCGGTGAGCCGGCGAGAAAATACGTCCATCCAGTGGAATCCTTCTTCATAAGCTCACATGTAATAAAACGGGTTTTACCCGCAACATCTTTAGGGGACAATTCCCTTTTTACTTTTGCCACAATGACTTTTCTAAGGTTTTCGCTCAAATATGGATGCTCTTCCACTTTTTTGACCTTGGATAGCCGTCGAACAACCCGTTTTATGGCATCTTTATCGTCTTCAGTACACCTAAAAGTAACAAGCACCGTTCCATCACAACCTGCTTTCTTGTCCACACCATGACCGACAACAGAATCAATCGAAATACCCCTGTTTGAGAACGCTGACGCAATACTTGTCAGGGCTCCCGCCCGATCGTAAACCCAAACCCTTAAAAACCAATGCTGAAGTTTCTTGCTCAAAATTTTACCTCCTTAGTGAATATTCTTTTGCTTTTTCAGTTCCGCTCAAAACACGCCAGGCACCCTGCGCCATGGCCTGCATCTCAAGCGATTCCCGATATATAACAACCGGCGCTAACGAGGATATTCTTCCTCGTACAGCTTTAGGAACAACGCGAGACTGCATAATCCCGCCGGTAAGTACTATGGCTTCAAGATTCTGACCGACGGCTATGATCATGGCGCCGATTTCTTTGGAAATCTGATAAGCCATGGCGTTCAGTACATGCGCGGCCTTTTTATCGCCACGCGCTATGCGTTTTTCAATCTTCTCGATTCTGCACTCGTTCAAATACGACACGAGTCCGCTTTTTCTGGTCAGTTTTGTTATCAATTCCTTTTTAGAAAAACCGCCGTCGTAACAGAGATCTATGATTTCTTTCAAGGGTAATGTTCCTGTACGCTGAGGTGTGAACGGCCCTTCGCCCAGAAGCGCGATACTATTATCAACCATCTTTCCGTTACGAATGGCCGCTATGGTTATACCACCGCCTAGATGACCAACAACTATATTAACATCATTTACGTTTCTTTTGTTGTCCTCCGCGAACCGGCGTACCGCCGCCTTGACACTTAGAGCATGAGCCGTGCTCTTTCGCCGTATAGACGCGTATCCCGAAAATTCCGCTTCTGAACAGAACTCATCAACTATTACCGGGTCGACAACATATGCCGGCACCTTGAACTTTGCTGCAAATTCCGCAGCCATCGGGATGCCAAGATTTGACGCGTGATCCATTTCGGCGAAAACCGTAACCCCATCAATAATATTCTTGTTCAAACTGACCTTACTCCCCTTGATCTTTGCAACCATATATGTACCGCCGGAAAGTTTGCCTTTAGGACGCTTTAAGAACCCGCCCCTGCCAACCACCGCGTCAATATTGCGCACCCTATGTTCACTCAGAAAGTTATTAACCGCAGCTACCCGTTCTTTCACAGCTTCTTCTGTATCGGTCCCGGACAAACGTTTGGAGCCTTGAATAATTTCAGCTTCGTGCAGACATTTATCATTCCGAAACACAGCTATTTTCGTAGAAGTTGAGCCCGGATTCAGAGTCAATATGTTGTAATTCTTTTTCTTTACGGCAGCTTTCTTCGCCTTCTGTTTTTTTGCGCGTTCCGAATAAATACAGCAAAGGGCTATAGAATCCAGTCTGGTTTCTATTGGGTCGGAACGCGAAAGAATCACGTAAGGAACCTGAACTCCCATAGTAATACCGGCCATGGATGCCTGCCCGTATTTCACCATTGCCATAATGGTTTTGTATACCGCGTTAGCCGTATCAATATTAGGGCAAATCAGTATGTCGGCTTTGCCGGCAACTAATTTTGCCGCTTTATTATGCGGCATTCCTTTAGTGGATACCGAATCCATATCCGTGGCAAGGTCAAAGGATAACGGCCCGTAGACAAACATATCTTTCCATTTTCGTTTCGTAAGTTCATCTGCCACAACGGAAGACCTGAGGGACGGAAGAACCTTTTCATTCGCGGACAACAAAGCTATCCGCGGCTTTTTAATACAGGCAACCGTCCTGGCAACATCCGCGGCATTTTCAATCAAATCTATCATACGGCCATATGTACACTCAGTGGTTACGCCCGGATCAGTAATAAACATAGGACGGTTGTTCGAGAGCGGCGCCGCATCAAACATTGTAACAAGCCCCATGGTATTCTTGACACGAAGCTTGAGGATGGCACGGTTGAGAATGGGTGTAGAGATATCACCTTTCAGTATTATATCTACCCGGCCTTCGCGCACGAGATCAATTGCCTTTGCCGCAGTTTCTTCCTCGCCTACCGTGTTGAAGATGTTTTTGCGAGATACCTGTATTCCCATCTTTTCAGTTGCCTTGATGATCTTTTTCGCATTGCCGATCAGTAGGCATTCTTCGACAATACCATGATCACGCGCAGACTCAACAAGCCGCAGGTCTTCTTCTCTATGCCCGCCCGGGATCACAACAGTTTTCGGCGGCATACTTCCTGCAATATCAACCAGGTCTGATACTCTTATAAAGGAAGGAGCTTTTTTTGTTTCTTTATCTTTATGACTCACAAGTTTTTGTTTTCCGTTAGTTGTTGCTCGCTTAGGGTTAAATGTTTTCGGGGATTATGAATTCAACCTGTATAGGCCATGCTTTCAGCATGGCCTATACAGGAAAGACCTTAAACAAGTGATACTTGCCTGGTAAAAATATTTGGGCAATAACCCCTTACTGAGCGGCTTCGCTTGCCTCTACCCACTTGCCATATTTTGTGCGAAGCAGAACAGTAACAACACCGAAAATCTGGCCGACAACACAGGTAATGAGAATAGTCGGAACAGAGACCTTGTATCCAATCATATCAGGGCTGGGATTAAACGCGAAGAAGCAGGCAGCACCGATAAACCATGCAGGTATCATGTCTAATGCAGGCACTTTTTCGAAAAGTATGACAAAAAACGCAATGATCCCGACTGCGACAGGAAATCCGGCGGCCGGTGAACCCATCAAACCAGTGAGACGCTGTCCTAATTCAATAATCACAACAGATGCGCCAACACCGAAAACCCAGCACCCGATCACTTTCAGGCCGCCCTTAATCGTGCAGCCTGCGAGAAAATAACATGCCCATGCAGCAAAACCTGTCCATGCTACAATGTAGGTGCATTTAATGTCCAGAAACTGCAGTAATCCCGCCAGAACAGCTATAATTCCTGCGTGTGGTAAAAACTTTACAAACTTCATAACCTTCTCTCCTTTTTTGTTGTGAGTTTACAAACTATTTTTTGAGATCGTTATACATCTCAAGAGCCTTATCCGGCTTTAATCCGTCATGCACTACGGCTTTAACTGCTTTAATCATTGCTTTAGGATCATCGGCCTGAAATACGTTCCGACCCATATCCACTCCGCACGCTCCCTGATCTATGGCCTTATATGCCATTGTGAGCGCATCAAGCTCAGGAATTTTCTTGCCGCCCGCAATTACGATCGGGACCGGACAGGCCGCCGTGACCTTCTCAAATCCCTCCTCGCAGTAATATGTTTTTATTACCTGCGCACCGTTCTCCGCGCACACACGTGATGCCATGCCGAGATAACGGGCATCACGAACCAGTTCTTTCCCAACCGCGGTAACGCCCAGCGTGGGAATGCCATATCGATTTCCCGTCTCGATCAACTTGCAGAGATTTCTGATTGTTACAGCCTCGAACTTGCTCCCGACAGCCACCATAACAGCCATAATCGAAGCATTTAATCTGATCGCGTCTTCTATCTCTACTCCGACACATTCATCATTCAGCTCCGTCAGGACAGTTGTTCCGGCAGAGCATCTCAGCGAGATGGGCTTGTTATATGTGGGCGGGACAGCAGACCTGAGTATGCCGCGCGTACACATCAAACAATCGGCGTCTTCAAGTATAGGCAGAATATTGATATCAATACGTTCGAGTCCGGATGTCGGCCCCATAATATAACCATGATCAAACGCGAGCATAACGGTCTTGCCCGTTTTGGGATTGAATATCCGCGATAAACGGTCTTTCATTCCCCAGTCATAGTTGTTTGAGCCTCTGAGCTCATACACGGGGTTAGGAACCGGAACTCCTATACCGTAATTTTTGTCTTTTGCTTTTTGAACACCATCAGC
Source organism: Verrucomicrobiota bacterium (assembly GCA_042565725.1). GTDB lineage: Bacteria > Verrucomicrobiota > Kiritimatiellia > UBA8416 > JBHORK01 > JBHORK01. Next base: position 1,069 of record JBHORK010000099.1, on the reverse strand, counting down.
ATCAGCCATTTTCGTAACCCTCCTTGAATCCGTTGAACATGTACGACATGGATGTAGCGCCGGGATCCACATGACCGATTGTTCGGTCACCCAGATTCTTTGCCCGCCCGAACGCGGCTTTCATATCCTTTGTTGACTCAGCTCCTTTTTCTGCCGCTTCAGCTCCCTTTGCAAGCATTTTTGCAATATCCCCGCCTGAGTCAGCCATTGTCCTGATAGCCCTGACAGCAGGTACCAGAGCGTCTATTACGGTTTTATCCCCTTCCTGTGCCTTGGTTTGTTTCCGGAGTTTAGCTTCACCGGCTCCAAGCATATCGGCAAGACCGCTGTTATCCAGCGCATCTTTTTCGCCAACACCTTCACTCATTCCAAGAAAGAATGAGCCCTGAAGCGAACTGCTGGACCCGGCATCAGTCGACATAACAGCCCAACCCATATCGTTCAGCAACGCGCTCATAGATTGGCTTTTGTCGTTTTCGATAGTTTTAACAATAGCGTCGCCCACCTTCGTCATGGCGGCACCGTGATCGCCATCACCTGTCGCACAATCAAGCTTAGACAGATAATCGCTATTCGCCCGAACAGCATCCGCCGCCCTGGACAGCATTCTGGTTAAAACCTCAAAATCAACCAAGTCAGTCATTGTTTCGCATCTCGTCTTTTTATCTGACTGTCCAGAAAGGAGCATCTGAAGGAGCTTTCAGCAAGCTGATCAGCTCATCGTCAAGCTTTGCAACACACATCTGGAACCCGCCCATTTCCTGCACTGTCAGGTATTCACCGACCATTGCGTGGGCCACGGTTATGCCTTTTCCTTCAGCAATCTGCTTGGCTTTACGGAACACAATAAACTGTTCCATCAGCGTGGTTGCGCCGGCCCCGTTTATCATGAGCATAATCTTATCGCCGCTTTCAGCTTTGACTGCCAGAAGAAGCTGGTTGACCATGGTTTCCGCTGTTTTGTCGGCTGTCATTATTTTTGAACTGCCTGTTCCAGCCTCGCCATGCTGTCCCATACCTATTTCCATTTCATCGTCGGCAAGTTCGAGGCTGTAACAATCAGAAATCT
>JBHORK010000098.1:0-9297 GCA_042565725.1 Verrucomicrobiota bacterium | reverse complement strand
CTCATAACTACAACAATCACATTTTTATTGACCTTTGCCAGGCGGTCGATTGCTTCCGCCTGTTTGCCGGGAAGCTCCATGTCCTGCAACACATTGCCTTCACTAAAGGACCCGCCGGCCGCAAAGAAAAGTATCGCATCAACCGTATCCGCCTGTTCCGTAAGCTTGTTAAAATCGACTGCCTTTAGTGGTTCCTTCGATCTGAAGGGCGGAACAGGCCAGTCAAAATAAATAATATCAACTTTACCTTCAAACACTGATCTGACACCTTGAATCGGCGTGATATTTACATCGGACTGCACATGCCCGGACCCGCCTCCTGCGTAGACAATGCCCGAAGCAGGACCTGTCACCATAATTTTTTTAAGCTTTCCTGCATCAAGCGGCAAAAGGTCATTCTCATTTTTAAGCAGCACCATTCCTTCTGCGCCCAGCCGGCGGGCAGCCGCACGGTGCGCTTCAGTATTAACTTCACCCTTATCACGGATTCCCGGGTCCAGCACTCCACTGCGTATGCACAAACGAATCACTCTTCGCACCTTGTCGTCAATAAGCGATTCTTTAACTTTACCGTCTTTGACCGCCTGCAGGAGATCGCCATCACCAAAAACATAGGAGCAAACCCCCATTGTCATATCCAGGCCGCCCAATGCTGCAGCTACCGCCTCATAGGCCGCTCTCCAATCCGTAAGCATAACGCCGTCATAGCCAACATCATCTTTCATGATTTCCTGCAGGAGCTTCCTGTTTTGAGAGCAATGAACCCCGTTCAGCAGACTATTAGCCGCCATCATGCTCCAGACATTACCTTCTCTTGCCGCCATCTCGTATGGCAAAAGGTGTGCTTCACGCAATGTCCTGTCGTCCATGTCCGCACTGGTAAAGTGCCGTAACTTTTCATAGTCATTCGCCACTATCAGACAAGCGCAGGCAGCCACCTTTTTGCTCTGAACGCCCCGGATATATGCCGAAGCTATGCGCCCGGCCAGATATGGATCTTCGCCCATATTCTCAAAGTTACGGCCTCCAAGCGGGGTGCGGACCAAATTAATCATCGGGCCCAGCAGTACGTGACGGTCCAGAGCCAGCAATTCATTCGCCAGCAATTCTCCAAAAGCAAATGCCGCCTTCTCATCCCACGTACAGGAAAGCGAAAGTGTACATGAAAGCGCTGTTGTTTTCGCTTCACGAGTGCGGACACCCTGGCGTCCGTCCAGCATTCTTATCTGATCGATCTTCAGCCGCTCCACTCCCGCCGCGTCAAATCTTGCATCCTTATCCTTAGACACATTCCCGTGCAGCAGACGAATCTTTTCTTCCAGGCTCAAACGCTTAAGCAGGTCTTCCACCCTCGCTTCAATATTTGCATTCGGGTCCTCATAAACCTCCACCGCTTCAGCAGAAACCACACATATGATAAGTAAAAAACTCCAAATAATCTTCATCACGATTCTCCTTTATAACTGTTAACACCTGATACCTGCTAATTGTGACAGATATACTATTATGATTCCTTTTTGACAACAGGCGGCACTTTATAGAACTTCCGCAGGCGCTGGAGTTCCTTTTTCATCTCTGCAATACGAACAGCCTGATCCGAATCGCCATATACGCTTTTCATCTCGTTTGGGTCGACCTCGAGATCATAAAATTCCCATTCCTCTCCCCCGGGAATACCATCTCCGTAAAAACGTATCAACTTATAATCTCTGGTAGCGACCCCTTCGTGCCGCGCAACTCTAGATGCACGCGGGTATCGCCTGATAAGCGTGATCGTCGGAAAAGATCCATACAATGTTAGGTCTCTGGGCTTGCTCTGCAAATGCAGACGACTTAATCGCCGCAATAGCTGCAAAGCCCATTCCGGCAGTCTCCAAAAACTTACGCCTATTCATTCTTTATTTCGCTGTCTTCACGTAGTCGACACTAAAAAAGCCAAGTTTTTGCCGGACGCGAGGCGCAGCGATGACGGACATAGTAACTATTTCCTAGTCGCTGCAACAAAGCAGACGGCGGAAAATCGGTTTTTTCAGGGTCGACTAACATAAATTCTGCGCCTACTACGCACGGATTCTTTTTCATGAAACAACTCGGACTCTAACCTGTAGGTCCCATTCTTTTCCGGAGCGGTAAAACCGTCAAAAGACATCTCCTTTTTGGAATGCGCCTCCACTTCCGCCTGTTGAGATTTTTTCTGAATCACTTTGTTGCCGTCATAGAGGAATAAAGTTACCTCGCCTTTCCAGTTTTCACCGGAATCGTTATGAACCAGAAGCGGCGCATTAAAACTCGCGCCCGGTTTGAATTCCTGCTCCCATATATCAAGCGTCATTGCAACGCGAGCGAACGAATCTTTAACGTATTCTTCAAAGTAAGGATCGAATTTCGGCGGATTAAGCTGACACAGGTTATCGGAAGTCGCTCCGTTTCTCTGGTTTCCTCCCGGATTACTGTAAGACAATCCGCAAAACTGCATTATTCCGCCGTTAACACATCTTCTGAAAGCCTCAGTCAGCATGCTTGTATACAATGCCGCTGTAAGACAACGCTGGTCTTTTGTATGGTTCTCAGTGCCTATAATTTCATCGAAGCAGTGCTTGGACAGCCATGTATATGAACCATCGCGGTTGACCCAGAATGAACAATACTCATTAAGAATATGCGGTGCAGATTTAGATTTCGGCTTTGCACCGCGGCTCGTATAGGGAATGCTTTGTTTATAAACATAATTCTTTGCCACTTCGCTTATGGGTCTATATGGACCCTTTTGCCAGCCCTTAAACGGGTAGTGATGACATTCAACCGGATCCGTGGCGCGTATGGAACCGTCCCATCCGATATCCCATGGCCGGTCAGACAAGTCCAGCCCCCTGACCTGACTCACAGCATAGGGAAGCATCCCATAACTATACGATTCGTTCTGAGCATCCCATATTATGACGCTCGGATGGTTCCAACGCTGGCGCATCCAGGCCTTGAATTCATCAATTACGAAATCCGTGCTGGTCTGTTTCGGAAAATCCCATATGGGATACTCATCCTGAATAAGAAAGCCTTCTTCATCGGCAATGTCGTACCAGAAATCAGGAGGGAACCCGATAGTAAACCTGGCACAATTCCAGTTCATCTTCTTATACTCGCGTATAAGTTTTCTTACCCATTCCCTGTCCCAGGGCAGGTTTCCTCTGTTTTTATCCTGGAAGAACCGGAAAATCGTAACGCTTGTGCCCAGCAGCACATAAGGTTCACCGTTCAACACCGGCTTACCCGTTTCACGGTCAAACCAGAAACTGCGTACGCCAAACCGGGTAGTCATAGAATCCTTCAGCTTGATCACCACATCACTCTTGTTCTTCTGACTATGGTAATTAGGACCTCTTTTGATGCTATACAGCTTGACATCAATTGTGTACAGGTAAGGGTTTTCGGGGGTCCATAGCTTCATATCATCCCACCTGATGCCGTGTATAACATTGGCACTCTTCTCTCTCGGTCTTATGCCGCAGGTTGCATGAAATTGACCGTATTTTTTCTCAGTAGTTACAACTTTGCCATCAGCATCTTTTACCGAATATTCTACAAGGTGATATTGGATTTCCTTTTCAAGTGTATTGAAAACGCTGGTTTCAAGTAAGATGCTGTCGCAGTTTGGGCCGGGCGCTATCTGGATATGCTTAAGATACAGGTCTCCGGTCATAATCAGCTCAACAGAATCATAGATACCGGGAATATATTGTTCTTTTTCCTTATCCCGTCCATAAGGCGCGTCCTTATTCATCTGGTTACCAATATGCGCGCCAACACGCACGATAAGTTCGTTTTCCGCACCGTTGCCTTTCAGTGCCTTTGTAACATCAAAATATAAAGGAGTAAAATTACGCTGAACGTCCCCGATATGCTGACCGTTGAGATATACACTGCATCCGTATTTCACCTTATGAAATTTCAGACGCGCCACAGCCCTGACATCACCTTTAATCTTAAATGTTTTACGATACCAGAAACACTCGCGAAGTTTTTTGCTCTCACTTACATAGCCGACAGCCTTAAAAGCAGGTTTTGCCAGATCCGCCAGACCGGGCACAGGTACAGTACTCACAAATTCAGCCGCTTGGGGAACGGTGGTATAATCACCCTCCGTAATCTGCCACTGACCATCAAGTGAAACAATTTGTCTGCCGATGCCCAACTCTGCCGCCATACAGCACACAAACGACAACAAAACACAGCCAGCAACAGTCAAACATCTTCTCATAACTTCACCTTTGCTTCATGTCTTGTACTTGACGACTACCTGGCAAACACATCAAATGTATGAATTCCCGGACCTTCTTCTTTCACATCACTGCTATACGAAGTGATAAAAAGCCGAACTTTTCTTGCCGTAACAGACTCTTTCAACAGTATCGACATAGTCCCGATTCCTTTACCCTTGTAAAAAGTCTTCCATTCAGCATCCTTTTCATATTGCAATTCAAAACTTTTTATACGATCACTTTTTTCAGATATGCTTACACGTCTGAATACAATCGGATCTTTTGTCTCAAAAGCCAGCCATGGCTGAGCAACATCTGATTTGGCCAGCCAGTAGCGAAACACATGACCACGATGATTGTTAACCCAGGGAGACTTCTCCCTAATCTCTTTGGGTAACTTTTGCCGGGCCTGACCTTCCCTCAGCACATTACCATCTTCACCAAAATGTTTACTTATATGGCCGGGCTCATGAACACTTTCAAAAGCCGCGCCCGCTGCGCCCTTACTTTTCCCCATAGCGCTTGATGCAGTAGCGATAACATCCATATTAAGCGGCCTTTCAAACATTGTCTCAATGGGCTGGATACTCATAGCGTCACGGTCAACATCAAGAACAATAATGGTATCCGGCTGCTCGTGCCTGGACTCCGAAAGAGTTATGCGTAACCCTTTATCATTATGTTCATATTTCGGTTTACCACCCGTAAGAGCCGTACAGGCAGTTATAGTGGCCGGCAGTGGCGGCAATTCGAGAACTCCGCCCGGCCATTGCTGTGTAACATGCAGATATATCCTTTTCCCTTTGCGTGTTGATCCGCCCCATTGACCGGGTTTGTAAGGCCCACCCCGGGTCCCATAAATGCTTTCTCCATATTTCTTGAGCCATTTACCCATTCCGAGAAAGTTTTTACGAATACGAGGATCTATGCTGCCGTCGCCGGTGGGCCCGAAATCAAGCAGCAGGTTGCCATCGCCTACGGCGCAATCAATAAGCAGGCGCTGACAGGTATGGAGCGATTTTATATTATTGCCGCCGTTCCAGAACCAGCCTTCACCCATAATCGCGCAGGTTTCCCACGGCCAGTGCAGTTTGAAACTTCCCAATCGCTGTTCAGGCGTCGAAAAAGTCTGACCCGGCGCATTACCGATACGACCATTACTTATGGAAAAGGGCTGAAGGCCATCTATAATTTTAAAGATTTTCGTCACATCCAGCTTGATGTGTCCCCCATCCCACCAGAAACCTTTAATGTCACCATAATTGGAACAGAGTTCTCTGACCTGTTCAGCCATATAATCCGAGTAAGGCTCCGGATTTTTATAGTCATAGCGGGGATCATACCAGTCAGCCTTGGAGTAATACCAAATGACCTTAATGCCGGCCTTATGACATGCATCAGACAGTTCCTTTGCAATATCACGGCCAAAAGGTGTATTCATGATGTCATAATCTGTATGCGCGCTGTCAAACATGCAGAACCCATCATGATGTTTGATTGTAAACACAATGTACTTGGCGCCGGCCTTCTTGAAAACATCAACCCATTCCTTCGCGTTGAAATCTTTTGGATTAAACGCGTGGAAAAGATTGTCGTATACATCCATGGGCACAGGCCGCACACCCCGGTATTTGAGGTAACTGCCATCGGCAATAAACGAAGGGATTTCTTTGCTTGTTTTGTTAAATGATTTTTCCGCTATCTTGTCACGATCGGCACGAAACCAGCTTCCTCCTGCCAAGTCCAGCATGCTTGACATATTCCAATGGATAAAGATACCGAAACGCGCTTCCCGCCACCAATCGTAATCGGCCTTCTCCGGCCCTAAGACTGTATCAGTCTTTCGATCTTCTGATGCCGCGCTGCACCAAGATACCGACAAAGCCATAAACACTACCAACAGAACAAAACTCACAACAAAATTTAATCGTCTCATTTCTCTCCTCTTCCTTTTTTAAAGTCCACATTTTACACGAAGACAAAAATATTTTTCTTTTTTTGACAGGATCTACCCCAGTGATGAACACGGGGCAGGCAGGATTTACAGGATGATAAGAGAAAGACATTAAATCTTTTTAATCAGGCGGTTACAACCGCATGATTGACAATTCTTTATCCCGTTGATCATGTTAATCCCGTCTAAATTATATTTTTTCTTTTCTTCTTCCCCTATTCCCAGCAAACAACCGTTCCATTCTTCAAACTGATAAAGATTTTGCCATCAGCCACCGCCATCCCATCCCATACCGGCGAGGCCGGAAGATCATACTCGCTGATTGTTTTTCCGTTATCCGGCGAAAGAATCATCAGTTTATTCCCCATCTTCCCTTCAAGAGCTGCAAGCGCTTCTGCAGGATTTTCAAGTTCCATGGGATCATCCCCGCCAACAGGCTTTTCCAGATCAAGCGGACCAGCCACTGCTATCCCTTTCCCACCGGCAACCATTGAAAAGACATGAATGGGTATATTCGTCTGCCAGTAAAACTTTGGCGGCGCCTTGCGTTTTCCCTTACTATTGTCCGTAGAGGACTCAACAGGCTTACGACTATATCCGCATGAAAACATTCTGGAATTATCTTTCTCACCCATTTTCCAGGGACCCATATTGGAATAGCCAATGCGGCCATACCCATATATTTTATCGGCATCAACCGACAAAATACGCCCCGCAGGCGCGCCATATCTGGGCTCATTAGGCCATCCTCCAAAGCCGCTGTTTCTTTCTCCTTGCAACCGGGTTCCAAACATCCAGTACCCTCTGTAAAACCATGTGTCATCCAAAAATCCAAGAAGAGAAAGCAGATGCGGAACGTTATTAGGTAATTCCTTACAATCTTTGTCCAATCGGACATTACCCATATATATAGAGCCACCATCACTTGTCATAACATCCAGCCTTGTCCCAACCATCCCGAAACTCCAGATGTCTTCATCAGCCTGAAAACCCGTTTCCTGGTCAGGACTGAATATAACATTCTTTGCCATGACCTTACCGTCAACAGGATTCAATTTATACACCTGTATCCCGCCATCAAGAAATGACGAACGGCCGGCACCGATATATATATAACCATCATCTATCAAGACAGAGCCATGCAAAGGCCAGGGCGATTCAAGCTGACCTAGTATACTTATACGTCTATTTTCAGGAGCTGCATTAAAACGCCATGCCAGTTTCCCTGTTTCAATATCAACCGCATAGAGCCAACCGTCAGCACATCCGAAGAACGCGCGGCCGTTATATATGGTAGGCGCGGAATCCACTCTGCCACCGGCAGTATAAGACCATTTCTTCTTACCGCTTTCAGAATCCAATGCATATACCGTATGCTCATCTATTGATGCCACCAGAAGCTTTCCTCCCGACACAACTGGTTGAGTTAATTTCCCTTTTATATCCGCCTGCCATAATGGTTTCACCGCAACAGGTATTTTCGTTTTAGCTACACCCGTACGCGCCGCATCACCACGATAAGTGGGCCAGGTGGAATGGTTGATGGTTGATGGTTGATGGTTAATGGAAGTAAAAGCAGGGCCTTTTTCCAACCTCTCTTTCGCTTCACGTTTCACGCTTCCCGCTTCACGCTCCGCGGCAATTGCATTCAAGCCGTTTATCTTTACCATTGCAAAACAGGCACATGCGTGGGGGGTCGCATATAACAATCCATTTGCCGGCACGATGCCATGCTGACACGTACCACGCACCCAACTGTTATTACCTACAAAACCATCTTCAACGCTGAAGTATTCTACTCCGGCATGTGATCTGAGAATATATTTCGACGTGGCCTTAAAGCGGTGACATCTAAAATGCGACATACCCGTCTTTGGGTACTTTGCATTAGCACTTGTTTTCTTTTCTCCTGTTTTCAAATCATAGCCGATATCGCCTCTTCCCAGCCATAGTTCATCATTAATAACAAACAAATCTGCAGGTGCATGAAAACCAAAGCTAGAACGTTTACCCCATAACTCTTTGCCACTGTTCGCATCATATGCTGCGAGTCTGGGGGCGGGAGCTCTGGTCATAGTGGCTCTTACCAGAAATTTAATCGAGTTAGGTACTGTGCGGGTTGCATCTTTTGCATCCATGTCCGAAACGAGCAAGACATCGTTATGTATAACCACTGTGGGCACGGCCCATGCATAACGTTCTACAAGCGCTTTTCTACCCGTTCGCCACAACTGCTTTCCAGTCTTTGCGTCAAGCGCAAGTACAGCTTCCGTACTCTTGAAATAGACCTTACCATTCCCGACAACAAGGGAAAGCGGCAGTACGAGTTTCGCATCCAGATCTTCTTTTTTCCATAACATTGAACCTGTTTTAGCGTCTACCGCGGCAACAAACCTTTTGCTTGATGCTTTTGGCTCCCCTCTGCGACGCAGGTAATCTCCGCCAAACGCGCCTTTCAGCCACGAATTAACATTACCCTCTCTATCTTCATAGGATTCGGAATCAAACTCGGAAGTTCCTACGACAAGGTAAAGAACACCTTTCTCGTGTATTATCTCTTCCGTATATTCCGTGCCGGGATAACTTCTTATTGTTTTGCCGGTAGCCGCATCAAGCGCCGTTACAGGCTGATCCAGACCAAGCGTCGCGTACACGACATCTCCCGCAGCAACAACCCTGCTATTCAGATGAGCCGGACCTGTACGAAACGGCCGCAAATTATCCGTCCAAGAACTGACTTCCCGTTTCCACAGAACAACGCCGTTAAACGCATCGCGCGCAACCAAGCGCCATTTGGCAGGTAAACGAACCGATGCAATCGACCCTTCATCCATAATATAAAAAAGTCGTCCACCTGAGGTGACCATGGCATTCAACACACCCATCTCCTCATGACTCCTGCCCCAGAGAGGACCACCTTTCCATTTTAAATATTTCGGCGGCCCTACAACAGTATCCTGCGCCACAGCATTGCCGTCGGCTCCATGCAGGAAATGGGTCCATTCATCAATCTCCGGCGGAACAGGCTTAACAAATTTAACCCAACCTTTGACTCCCGAAGGAGATTGAGGTTTCAGGTTACAGGTT
>JBHORK010000097.1:0-9390 GCA_042565725.1 Verrucomicrobiota bacterium | reverse complement strand
GGATATTTCAGTCCCTCAAAATACATCAATGCAAAGTTTTATCGCTGTCTTATCTTTCAACAGTGGTGCCAGGTGTTTTTCGACGGCTTTTTTATTCATAAAGGTGCGACGCGCTAATTCAGAGACAGGAATGAAAGATGATTGTTGGAGCACATGCAATAACGCGCCTGCCGGGGTTTTGAAGGCTTTCTCATGTTCCTCGCATTTTTCTATCCAGCCACCGTGTGATCGGCGCATTTTTATGGTTTCCGTGGAAACCACGTAACCGCCGCCAATAGTTATTACCGGACTCAGCAGCCGGGCAACGAAGAAATCACCGGGCGCGGCGACTACGGGTCGTTTTAACTGAAACTGCACATAGCTTTCTTTTCCGGGTTTGAGAGGATCCAGTGTCGGAAGCACTATTTGACCGGGAACATCCGCGGTGCCGATATGGAAGCGGATAGATGTTCGCGGTTTCAGCGCTTTTTCGTAACCAGTCAGCATTTGAAACTTTGCATTGATGTATTTTGAGGGACTGAAATATCCTGGTGACGCAAGTACGGAGCCTCTGGCCGCTTCTTCTTTTGAGATATCAGACAGTTTCAAGGCAACACATTCGCCGGCAAGCCCTCTGTCTGCATTCCGGCCGTAGACCTGCAAACTCTTGACTTTTTTCGTGGAACCTGCCGGGAGAAGCTCCAATGTGTCGCCCGTATGGACGGACCCTGATCTAGGAATGCCTGAAACAATAGCGCCAAGCCCTTTCATTATAAAAGATCGTTCTATATGAAGTCTGAACGGGCCGTCTGCGTTGCGTTCGGCGGTTTTATCGACAGTCGCAACAAAAGCACTGTAAAATTCTTCAAACCCTTTGCCTGTTTTGGAAGAGAAGGGGATTACAGGGCAGTTTTCAAGAAAACTTCCTTCGACCATAATTTCTATCTGAAATTTGACTTCTTCTATTCTGGCCTGGTCAACAAGGTCTGATTTTGTGATAACAATCATTCCGGACGAAACGCCCAGAAGCCGAACAATGTGGAAGTGTTCAATAGTTTGCGGCATAACCCCGTCATCTGCGGCGACAACAAGAATGACGCAATCTATTCCCGCGGCGCCGGCAACCATATTGTGAATAAAACGCTCATGTCCGGGTACGTCAACTATTCCAACTCTCCGATGGTTCGGTAGTTCGCATGCGGCGAAGCCGAGGTCGATAGTCATCCCTCTCTTTTTTTCTTCAGGAAGACAGTCAGTTTCGCAGCCGGTAAGATATCTTACCAATTCGGTTTTACCGTGATCGATATGACCTGCGGTCCCGACAGTAAGGGTTATGGTTTGAGATGCTGTGCCGGGCTTGGCGTTTTCTTTCTTTTTCATCTGATGGCCCAGGAATAAAAATCCTAAATCCTAATATCTAATTTCTAAACAATATCAAAATTACAATGTTCTAATGTTTTAAACATTTGAATTTTGGTCATTTGAAATTATTTAGAATTTAGTATTTAGAGCTTAGAAATTAACTCTTCGTTACTGCTTTGAGTATATCTTTTTCTTCTTCAGAGAACACCGTTCGCATATTTAAAAGGACGGCATCTTCTCTTACATGCGGAATAATAGGTGTTTCGGCCTGTCGCAATTGTTTTGCCAGATCATTGGTTGATTCGGATGGATCGGAAATGCTCACCGCAAAAGAAGGTAAGCTGGAGTCAGGTGCTGTTCCGCCGCCGATATAGGATTTTTCTTCAACAACCGATATGGACCATTTGGGTTTCTTTGCGGATATTAATTTCGCAAGCTTCTCAGCCTGGATCTTTATTTCTTCAGGAGTTTTGGACAACATAATGTATACCGGATGTTTTTGAGAAAGATGTTCCGGGCTTTTAAACAATCGCAGAGTAGATTCGAGCGCGGCCAGAGTCATTTTTCCTACCCGCAGCGCCCTGTAAAGTGGGTGGCTGCGAATTTTATCGAGAAGTTCTTTTTTTCCAACGATAAGGCCGCCCTGCGGACCGCCGATCAGCTTGTCTGAACTGAAGAGCGTAATATCCGAACCGGCTTCCAGGCTTTCTCTTACAGTCATTTCGTGAGGCAGGCCGAATTGTTCGATATTAATCAGGGCGCCACAACCCAGATCATCCACGACCGGTATGTTGTGTTCTTTGCCTAACGCGGCGATTTCGGAGATATCAACTTCTTTAGAAAATCCTACTATCTGATAATTGCTTTTATGAGCTTTAAAAAGTAAAGCTGTTTTGTCCGACAATGCTTTCTTGTAATCGCGGAGATGGGTTTTGTTTGTTGAACCCACTTCCTTCATGACAGCGCCGCTTTGTTCCATTATCTCGGGCAGCCTGAAAGAACCTCCAATTTCTATCAATTCGCCGCGCGATACAATAACTTCCCCGTGTTCCGCCAGGGCCTTAAGAGTCAAAAGTGTGGCGCCGGCATTATTGTTTACCAGTAGAACATCTTCTGCGCCTGTCAAATCGTTGATCAGGTCACGGATATTTTCTTCACGCTTAATACGATTTCCTGTCGAAAGGTCCATCTGGATATTGCAGTAGCCGGTCAGGCATGAAAGAGCTTCTCGCGCAGTTTCGGGCATAACAGCGCGGCCCAGTCCCGTATGCAGTATGATGCCTGTCGCATTGATCGCGGGTTTGAGTATGGCTGAAGATGATTGTGCGATGAGTTCTTCGGCTTTCTTGAGAATGGTTTCGGGATTAATCGCCGTATTATCAGAAATTTGCTCGTTTAATATGGAAGAACGCACAGTGTCAACAGCTTGTCTTATTGCTGTGACAACTCTGCTTCTTCCAACTTCTTCTACCAGTTTCACGACATTTGGCAAAGCCAGTACAGCATCAACAGGAGGCAGGTTTTTTAATTGTTCAGCAGTCATAAGCCAGAGAATATACAGTAAAAAGAACAGTTGGAGTAGCAAAAAAACAATGTGAGGAATTAGCGGTAAAACTTGTTTGAAAGGCTGATTTATGTAATATTCATGCACAATTATGGATTTGGATAGATTGAAAATTTCAGAAGATAAATCGGACAAGCAGGAAAATAAATCTTCAGGCAGAATGACTGCAATGAAGTTTTTTCTTCTTGGACTGGTTGTTGGCTTTGTGATCGCGGGTTTTTGGGGCCCATGCCGCAAAGCAGAAACTCTTAAAGTTACAACGATTGTGACGCGTTCCGCAGGAGGTGATTCTGCAAAACGGTTTTCTGCTGGCGGCTGGATTGAGGTTGCAGTGCCGGAATATCCTGTAATAGTCAGCGCCCGCGTTTCTGAACGATTGACCAGGCTTATGGTTAAGGAAGGGGATGTGGTGACAGGTGGACAGGTGCTGGCCATTCTTTATGATGAAGATATCAAGCTTGATAAAGACCTGGCCGAGGCAAAGCTGTCAGCCGTACGGGAAGATTTAAAAAGAATGAAATCCGGCTATCGCAAAGAAGATGTTGATTCCAGGGAAGCCGAGTTGCAGGATTCGTTGGCGAAGCTTGAGCTGGCGAAATCTAATTATGAACGCAGTCGAAAACTTGATTCCGGAGTTATTTCTGCCGAACAATTGGACGCAGATCTCTCGGCATTTAATAGCGCGCAGGCTGTATATAATGCGCAAGCGGCGCAACTGAGAAAAATGAAGGCGGGTTATCGAAAGGAAGATATTTCTGTCGCGGAAGCTAAGGTTAGGGAAATGGAAGCATTTACAGCGCTTGCGAAAAAGAAGCTGTCTTATTGCATTATTAAGGTGCCGGCTTACGCAGAGTCTTTGAAAATTCTTGAAATCCATCATAAAGTAGGCGACTGGATCGAAATGAACATGTCAAAAGGTGCTGCTTTGTTTTCACTTTACAATCCCAGCAATATGCAGGTCAGAGTTGATGTTACGCAGTCAAATATCAGGTTTGTGAAAGTTGGTGGTAAAGTAGAGGTGAGCACCGAAGCCAATCCGGAAAAGAAATACAGCGGAACGGTTTTAAGAATAGATCCGCTTGCGGAGTTGGCCAAAAACACTGTTACAGTAAGGATTCGTATTGATGATCCGGATGATCGGCTTTTTCCGGAAATGGTTGCGCATGTAACCTTTCTTGCAGAGAAACAGGGGGCCGTCAAGGTTACAGGTATTATGGTTCCCGGTAATGCAATTATTAAAGATAAATCCGGCACGTACGTGTTTGTTGAAGACAACGGTTTTGCCAGAAGACAGGATGTGGTTACAGATAAGATTATTGGCGACAGAGTTGTCGTTAAGACAGGTCTTACGAGCGGGAAGCGAGTTATAACGAGTCATCTCAGTAAGCTGGATGACGGGCAAAGAATTGAGGTTGAATAACGAAATGTCTGTTTTTATCGAAATATCTGATTTGTGTAAGATTTACAAACAGGGTCCGAATGAAGTCAGGGCTTTACAGGATATAACCCTTAACATTGAAGAGAACGAATTTATAACCCTGATGGGCCCATCGGGCTCCGGAAAGACCACACTTTTAAATATAATTGCGGGCATAGACAAACAGACGTCGGGTACAGTGAAGATTAATGGGGCGGAGGTAAGTAAATTACCGGAAAAGGAACTGACAGCCTGGAGGACAAGGGGAATAGGGTATATCTTTCAATTTTACAATCTGATACCGGTATTAACAGCCTACGAGAATATTGAGCTTCCATTGTTGAAGCTGAGCATGTCGAAGAAGGAGCGGCATGATCATGTGACGGCAGCGCTTGAAGCTGTAAGTGTAATTGAATTCAAGGAACATCTGCCGCGCGAATTATCCGGGGGTCAGGAACAGCGGGTAGCTATAGCGCGTGCTTTAGTTACTGATACACCGCTTCTGATCGCAGATGAACCTACGGGAAATCTCGATGCTGATACCGAAAAGGAAATTATGAAGTTGCTGAAAGCTCTGCATACGGAGCACAAGAAGACGATCGTTATGGTTACGCATGATGAAACAGCGGCAGTATTCGCGGACCGTACTGTTAAGCTGCATAAGGGCCGCATAGTGGATCATGGAGGGAGAAACTAATGCAGGGCAATCTTGTTAAAATGATATTCAGAAACATGTTTAGATCCAAAACAAGGCTTGTTGCCTCCACACTGGGGTGTGCGATTGCGGGATTTATAATATGTTTTTTTCTTTCGGCGGAACATAGCCTCGACAGGATAGTAAAGTCGGCAGGAGACGATTCTAACCTGGTTATGCGTCAGAAAGACCGATTCTGACCAACTGCCAGCAAAATCCCGGATTCTGAAGTATTCCGAATTCGGGCGCTTCCGCAGGTTGCGGAGGTAATGCCGGTAAGATTAAAAATGACATCATGTCTGTCCAGCACAGACATGATAGCTATACACGGTGTAGACAAAGATATATTCACAGTTTTCAAGAAATATAACCTTGATGAAAAGGCTCTTGAATCCTTCCGTACCGATAAATCCGGCGCCTTACTTGGAGAGAAAATAGCCAGGCGATATGGCTGGAAGATCGGTCAGAATGTAACCTTGGCGCAGTTGAATGGCATCAGTTTTAATGTTTCCGGTATCTTTTCTACAGCTGGAGCTGCGGATGATTTTGTTATTCTTATGGGTCGTAGATTTCTACAGGAAGCTGAGGATGATCAGGGTATGTCACATTACGCGGCTATCAAGATAAAGGAAGGTGTGGATTCTATATCAGCATGCAATGAAATAGACAGTTTGCCACTTACAGTCCAAACGACAACATTACCGGAACGAGCCCATCTTTCTTCTGTGCTTTCCCAGTTAACGGACTTGGTTAAAATCAGCAAAATAGTTGTTGCAGTGATTGTGGGTGTTGTTCTGATAGCAATCGGCAATTCGATTTCCATGGTGACAAGAGATAGATCAAATGAATTTGGCACATTGCGAACGCTTGGGTTTCAAAAGGCAGATATTATAAAGATTGTTTTGGGCGAGAGTGTGATACAGGCGTTTTTAGGGGCTTTGGCTGGTTGTCTGATTGTTCAGATTCTTGATTTTGGAGGTTTTGTCCAGACGATTTCAACGTGTGATGTTTCTCTTGAGTTTTCTGCAGGAATAAACGAGTGGCTTTTTGCTGTGCCGGTTATAGTGCTGGCTGCCGTGATTGGAAGCATTGTTCCCGCATGGAATGCCGCAAGTCTGGATATAGTTAAAGCGCTCCGCCGAGATGATTAAATAAATAAT
Organism: Verrucomicrobiota bacterium; assembly: GCA_042565725.1. Taxonomy (GTDB): domain Bacteria; phylum Verrucomicrobiota; class Kiritimatiellia; order UBA8416; family JBHORK01; genus JBHORK01. The sequence continues at coordinate 3,214 of JBHORK010000097.1, read as the reverse complement.
AAAGATGATACCTGTTTCATATTCGTTTAGAAATATAAAGAGACGTCCCTGGCGATCGCTGATAACCACTGTCGGTGTTATGGTTGTTGTGTTTGCGTCTGTATTGATGATGTCGCTTGCCCGCGGTGTTTATAAGCGCATCAGCGTGAGCGGTGAGGAAGAAAACGTTCTGCTGATCAGTCGCTCAGGGCAGAACACAATGTTCAGCTCGATAGATGAAGATGAGGTTGTTTCGTTATCCACAATTCCGGGGTTAGCCCAAACCTCCTATGGGGAACCGGCTATTTCTCCTGAGATCATGCATCGGCCAATGGTCCGGATTGGTACAGACGAAAACAAGACATTTGCACCCATTAACGTGAGAGGCGTTGAGCCTGTTGCTTTTGCAGTGCATCGGTCTGTCAGTATTATTGAAGGGCGGCTTCCTGAAAATGATTTTGAGATGCTTGCGGGTTCTTCAGCGCATGTAAAGCTTGGGCTGCCGGAAGAAGTATTACAGCTGGGTTCTATAGTTGAGTTTGAGAAGAACAAATGGACTGTATGCGGCGTGTTTGATGCCAAAGGTTCGCTGATCGAATCGGAACTCTGGGTCAATGCACGGGATCTACAGAATGTTATGAGGCGAAGAACGTATACTTTTGCCGTTTTTAGACTGGCGGACGCGGCTTCCATGAAAGATACAATGGCTCTTTTCGGAGAAACCGGTGCGTATGAGCGGTTTTTTAAAGGATGGCCTGAAGCAGAATACTATCAGCAATTTACTTCTTATCTTTCCTGGGTTTTATGGTTGTCGTATTTCATGGTTGCGGTCATAACTGTCGCGGGTGCTTTAATTGGAATCAATACAATGTATACGGCAATAATTAACAGGATAAAGGAAATCTCAACACAGCGAATACTTGGATTTGGGCGTTTTGAGATTTTCATTTCATTGCTGGCGGAATCTCTTGTGTTATCTGTTGCTGGCGGGATATTGGGGGTAGGGCTTGGATTATGTATAAACGGATTGCCGCTTAAGCTCTCGTATGGTGCTTTTTTCCTGGTCGTGGATTTCTTCGTAATAATATCAAGCATAGCATTGTCCGCTTTTATAGGAATTGCAGGTGCTGTAATCCCTTCAATAAAGGGATTGCGTTTGAGTATTGTTGAGGGTTTGCGTTATGATTAAACCTATATCCGGCATTTGAAATTCAGAAAGCGTATAAAATGATTGTAAATAAGGAGTTTTTTTCGTTTATAGTCTTCACTCTTTGGGTGAAGAAATGCTTTCTGAATTTCAAACCCAAGGGGTTGCCGATTTTACCGCATCTGCTTCGTTCTCAAGGAGTTGCAGTAGTTACTACAGCGGCACCCTTGACGCCTTGCATCTGCGGCAAACTTGGCAACTGCCGAATATAGGCTAAAATATCTGACAAAGCTCTAATGACTAAATGCCCTTACCGGGTATGCCGGGTTAGGAAGATTATGGTTAAGCAGGTTACAAATTTTCAAATAGTTTTACTGGTGTTTTTTGCATCATGTGCAGGACCTCGTCCTTATCCGGTGAGGCTGAGCAGGAATGGGCAGAACTCCGCTGTTCCCGTAGAGCTTCAGAAAGAGGTAACCATTGAAGACGCGTTGACTTATGCATGGGTCTCTCATCCCGTAATGGAACGGGTAGCGGCACAAATAAGGGAAAAACATGGGGAGAAAGTACAGCAGTCTCTTTGGCCCAGACCAAACATGGGTATTACTTACGAAAGCAAGAAAGACCGTGAATCCAGCGTGGGCATTGAGTTTGCTCAGAAAATAGAGTTAGGCGGTAAACGGAGAGCAAGAGTTAATGTCGCGGATCAGGAGATTTTCTTAAGGGAAAAAGAGTTGGTTCAGGAGTGGCTTGATATAAGAGCGGGAATAAAAGAGTCGGCAGTACAATTTGTCTGTGTGAAAGAAATATATGCTGTTATGCGGCGCATCAGAGAAGTTGACGTTGAACTTGCCGGTCAGGCCCAAACACTGTTTAAGGCCGGCAAGATATCCGAATCAGAATATTTGATAAAAAAGGAGAATGCAGAACAAAGCGGATATTCAGTCGATGCGGAGAAAGCGGTATTGGTTGATGCTGGACGACAATTTATGTTTGCCGCAGGGATTACGAATATAAATCATATTCCGGACGTTGGTGATTATTCGCAACTGACAACTCCGTCTGCAGAGAGTTTTGAGAACTTGCTTGCCATGGCCAGGACGAACAACCCTGCTTTTGCCTCAGCGCGGGCAAGGAAAATGGTTGCATTTGCCAAATACGATCTTGCCAGGGCTTCACGATGGTTTGATGTTGAGGTTCAAACGGGTTACCGAGACATGTCATATGAAGAGAATGATGAAGAATCGACAGGTTTTAAGGGAGGATTGGCTTTGGATTTGCCTATTTGGGATCGTTCCCAGGGGGAAATTGCCTCTGCTCATGAACGATTAGCCATAGAAGTGAAAAATGAAATAATTGCTGCACTTGATGTTTCCAGAGAACTCTCAGAAATATTTGCAGGGTTCAGTAAATGGGTGCGTGAAGCGAGTGTGCGTGAGAGCAGTATTTATCCTTCCACCAGGAAACGTCATGTCAATGCCGAAAACGCATTCAAACAAGGCAAGATATCTAAAAGTGAGTTACTGTTGGCGCTTAGAGATTTTCTACAGGCCGAATCAGCATTAGTTCGGGCCAGAATGATGTCGAATATCTACTACATTAATCTTGAAAGAATAGCGTATTCTGCGGAAACAGGCTTATAACCAGAAATGTCTGCTTGTTAATTGCTGTGTATATGCTTAATATTTTAGTGGTTTTTTTTGCGGGAGCGAGCAGGTTCTGGTGTGCCTCCTGGTCTTCAAAACCAGTGTGGGGCTTTTAACGGTCCTTGGTGGGTTCGATTCCCATTCGCTCCCGCCATGAAGCGTGTTTTGAATCGCTAAGCGATTCAAAACTCTGCTTCATGGCGGATCATTCGTTAAGATGAAGAATTTCCCAATATACGTATTGATTTTTATGGGTTTGCTTTTTCTTTATGCCTATCAGGCAGATGCTCAAAGACCTGCACGTGAACGGTCTACCCGGCGGAAAAGTTTTTCGGCAAATGATTTAAAGACCAATGATACTGCGCCCGACTTTGAGCTTGAGCGTCTGAATTCAGTGTTGAAGCGAAAAGATGTTAAAGAAACCAAAAAAGAAACTGTTCGT
>JBHORK010000096.1:0-9623 GCA_042565725.1 Verrucomicrobiota bacterium | reverse complement strand
AACCAACACCAAACACTTCCAGAAAAAAGAAACATACGCGCCTCCATTTCCATGTTTATTTTTCATGACAAACTGCGAATACAACGTGGATTATTATAACTCAAAAGAACAGCAGGAACAAGGATGGAGTACAGAGGCTTCATTCATTGCAAACGGTTTACGGTTGAGGTTGCGCGGCTCGAAACGTTATACCTGCCCGCAGTGCTACAGCGTTGCAGGCGGGCGGTTAGGGTTGCGTATACGGCTGGCTATCAACCTCTTGGGCAGAACACAAGGACGATTGATGATGACGCAACCGATTAACGACAGCCGATTCCAGCGGCGCAACCGTTCAACGTTGACCGTACTTCTATTGTGCGTTAATCTCATGACTTACTTTCAATTTTAAATGATAAAATATCATGACTCAATCCCCTCAAAAGCTTGGAGAAGTCTTAACGGCAGGTGCGGATTATCTTGCGACCCGGAAGATCGAACAGCCCCGGTTAGCATGTGAATTGCTGGCCGGCAGACTGCTTAAATGCAAACACCTGGAACTACCTCTGAAATACGGGGTCGTGTTGAACGAAAAACTGCTTGAGGCCATGCGCAGAGGTATTAAACGCGTGGCTGATGGTGAACCTGTTCAGTATATTATTGGGCAAACGGACTTCATGGGACATACCTTCAAAACTGATAAGCGCGCTCTTATTCCCAGACCGGAGACTGAGATACTTGTTGAACAGATTTTGAAATGTGATGGATTATGGGGAGCGGATAATCAGCCTTCGGTCGTGGATATCGGCACGGGAAGCGGATGTATTGTTATAAGTATAGCCCTGAAAAAACCTGATGCCAAATATCTGGCTCTGGATGTCAGTGGTGAGGCATTAGAGCTGGCACGCGAGAATGCCGCTCAACTCGGAGTTACAGACAAAATTGTCTTTGCTAATGTCGAAATATCCGACGCTATTGAACCTGAGTCTCTCGACGCTATAGTATCCAACCCACCATATATACCAACTTCTGAATACGAACGTCTTCCCTGTCATATTCGGGAACATGAACCCCAAACAGCTCTCGATGGCGGACCGAATGGTCTTTCAGTGATAGAAGTTATCGTTCAGGACGCGGCAATTGCGCTGAAGTCAGGCGGTTTCTTGTTCCTTGAAATTGGCGAAGAACAGACAAAGGCTGTCAGATCAATGTTTGGCGAATGCGATTTTAACAATATCCAGGTAACAAAAGACCTTGCGGGAAAAGACCGGATAGTATCCGGAATACGAACTTGAAAAAGAATTTGTATCTGATAATGTGCATTGATCATGATTCTTAAAGTAAAAAGAATATCAGATGATGCAGTCCTTCCCGAGTATGCTCATCCCGGTGATGCCGGACTCGATCTTTTTTCCAATGAACACATTGAGATTGAAGCAGGACAAACACGGCTGGTGAAAACCGGCATTGTTATTGAACTACCGTCAGGCACAGAGGCGCAGATCCGGCCGAGAAGCGGAATGGCGCTTAAACATCAAATTACCGTCCTCAACTCTCCCGGGACAATAGATGAAGGATACCGGGGTGAAGTGGGCGTTATCCTTATTAATCACGGCCATAGCAAATTCGTTGTCCGAAAAGGCATGAAAATCGCTCAAATGGTCATCAATCGTATCGAACAAGTTGAAGTCAAAGAAGCTGATAAACTCCTGGAAACACATCGCGGTGATGGCGGGTTTGGATCAACTGGAGAACAATAATTATGAGTACAGCTAAAGCAATGCTTGCGGAAAAAGGGCCTGTCGCGACATTTGAAGAAGCCCGTCAACTGGCAAAAGAATATACATACAAACAGAGAGAAAAAGGAAAGATATCTTTTTCCGAACCGGCAAAAAACAGGCTTCCATCCATACATCTTGTAAGGCGTACCATCCCGGAAGCATGGGAAGACACAACCATGGCGCTCCTGGGCGTGGGACAACCGATACACACACATTACGACCCCAAAAGCACAGATGGAGAATACAATAGTTTTCCAAGCCTGGAAGCTACCGTCATGATGCATATCGAAGAACCTTTCGGCGAGCCAAGATTTCACAAGCATTACCTGGGAGGCTGGATGGGGTTTGGCGATTACAAAGCTGAGATTGAAGGTGTTAAAGACAGCTGGATGATTTCTCCGAAATCCGTTGCGGAAAAAATGAAAGAAAATCGATTTGACGAGGTTAAAGGCGACGAACGCTGGAATTATACTTACAGTCAGAGACTGCGTGCTTATCACTTCTTCGACTTCAACGGAAGCATGAAGGCAATTAATCAACTTGAATCAGTTGTAAACAATCTCGCAAATGAAAGCACCAGCCGATCTGCTCAATGTATCACATGGGACCCCAGATGGGACCATAATGACGAACAGATAGGATCATTCAAGTGGGACAGTTATCATTCGCCATGTCTTCAGAGGTTCTGGTTCCGGCTGCAAAAATCAACAGACGATAACAGCTACACGCTGAACATCAACGGACACTGGCGGTCCAGGGACCATCTAAAAGCTGTTCCCTGCAATATATTCGGCATTACAGAAGGTATGCATGAAGAAGTGCGGCTGGGCCTGGAAAAAAAACTGGGTGTACCCGTTAACAGAGGAAGTTACTGCGATATCAGTGATTCGCTTCATTTATACGGTCATTATTTCGATCCTCGTCATCAGGGGCTGGACGCGGAAAGTTATCTGGAAGATGTCTTCAGAATTTCTTCAGGTGAACCAATTGAAGAACGGGTCATTATGCCTGATTCACCAATGTACGAAATGATGATGGAAGACATACAGAAGGAATACGAGCACAGGAAAAATAATCCTGACTTCGGCAAAAATCTGACCTGATAATATCCGCCACAAAGGCACTAATTAGAGTCTTAGTGGCAGATGAATAGATCAGGCTAGCCTGCCCTACTGTCTTATCAATTTCAAAACCACGGTTCGGTTCTTTTTGCGCAAGTCCTTGTCATCATTTGAGTATGGAGCTTTCTGTTCGCCTGCCGAAACGGGTTTCATTGATTTTTCCGGCATGTTAAATCTGGTTTTAAGAAGATTAAGAACTTTTTTCGCTCTTGCCAGAGCTAAAGTATCATTATCCGCAAAAGAAGCGCTGGAACTCACAGGCACTGTGTCAGTATGCCCTTCAATTATCAAAAGAAAATCTTTCATATGATTACGCAATTGTGATGCTATCTGGCCAAGTATTTTTTCTGTTTCAGGCGCAAAATGAGTCATATAAGAAAAGAGCCCGAATTCGAACACCATCGTACAGGTTCTCTCGCTGTAATTCACTCTTACACGGTCAACATCAATACTCGGCCATTGGACAATCTGCCTGGTGTCTTTTTTTTCAACAGATAATGAGATTGGCGCAAGATCGAGCCGTAATTCCTGCTCCTCCGCATGCCTCGCCTCAGTCCGGGTGGCAGAGGGTTTATTTTCTTCTTCAACAGGAATGACAGACGACAGAACTGATTCCGCAACCACAATCTCCTTTTCAGCAGATATGGTCTCAGCACGTTTTGCTGCGGTTTGCGCTCTTCGATTGCCTTTAGACATAACAACAGCGAAAAACAGCACCAACAGAACGACGGCTATTCCGGCCCATATATAACGGGGCGATCTTTGATAAAACTTTATTACTTCAACTACATACGGCCTGATATTGTCAACTAACCGGAGCAACGAGGATCGTGGTTTAACACGCTCGCCTTTGCCCACTTCGAGTTTTACGATTTTGTTTAAAAGTTCTTTTTCTCGTTTTTGCGCCTTCTTAAGAAGCGGCTCATATTCTTTGCGCAATTTTTTCAAGTCGAATTCCGCCCTCTCATATTCCCCCGCCATATCACAAGCTCTTTTTTCCAGCGCTTCATATTCAACTTTTCGTTTCGCAAGGTCTCCTTCAAGATGTTCTATTGTTTTTGCGTCTTTTTTTGATTCGGCCTGTAATTGTTTTAAATCCTTTCCCCTGTTATCACTCTGATCCTTGAGGAAATCATGTTCTTTACTTTTATCAGCCAACTTTGAATTCAGCCCTGCGGCTTCTGCGCTTACAGCTTCCAGATCAGTTGTAAGCTTTCGCTTTTCTACCGTATAAATTTCCCTCGTTTTGCCTATCATTGCTTCACGCGCTTTAAGATCTTCTTTCGTTTTCTCTAATGCTGTCACAACAGTCGCATGCTCTTCTTCAAGATTCAGGAACTTACGTTCCTGTTCCAGTTTCGCTTTAGCATTTTCCTGCTCCTGATTGCGGGCATCAGCCCACTGCCTCTCAAATTCCTGATTAGTTTTTTGAATCTTTGTTTTTAATTCATCAATTTTATGCGCCAGCTCATCTTTTTGGGTTTCCCAGGATGCCTCCTTCGAACGAAGTTTTTCATCATAATCTTTCTGAACCTGGGCAAGAAGCTGCGTCTCAAATGTCAACTGCTGTTCCAGCCGTGCCGCCTTATCCATGTATTCGCTGTCCCGCGTTTTCAACTTTTCACTCGCGGTTTCAAAGCCTTCCTCCACCGCGGTGAGTGTCCGTTTAAGATGCTCACTCTCAGATTGATGTTCAGCTTTTTCATTGCTAAACCGAGCTTCCGCTTCCGCCAAAAGACGTCTGCCCTCGTTTAGTTCTCCGTCCAACATCCTTATTGAGCTCTCTTTCTCAACCAGTTTTTTATTCAACTCCACGAGCTGTTCATTCAGTTTCTTTTGTTGTTCGTTTCCACTATTAAGCACCGATTCATATTGCTCCTTGCGTACAACTGCCTCCTTCTCTGAATCCTCAACCAGCAGAGCGAAGCGCTGTTCTTTTTCGTGAAGCTTCCTGCGCAGAACTTCAATTGTAGCGTTTTGTTCGGAAGATTCCTGCCTGGCGCCCTCAAGCTCCAATTCGACAACATCGCGAGTTTTCTTCAGTTGTTCGATTTGCTGATTCAGCTCATGTTCTTTGATTCCATGCTCCTGTATAAGACCAGAAAGCTTTGTCTCTCGCCCTGCAGCTTCACTTTTTATCTGCTCGAGCTTTATACCTGACTCCTCTAAAGCCCTTTTAAATCGGCCTATACGCTGCAAAAGTTCTGTTTCTTTGTTTCTGCTTTTTTCCTTGAGCAATTCAATTTCTTTATTTGACTCTGTAATCCGACTCTCCATGTCGGTCATGGTAGTTCTTGCGGTTTGGGCTTCGCGCATAAGGGCTGTTTCCTTCCCTACACTGACCTGTTCGGTCTCGGAAAGAAGGGACTGTTGACTATCCAATTGTTTCTTAACCCTGTTAAGCTCGATGTTAGCCGTTGATGACTCTTCTTTAAACTGCTCAATCTGATAACGAAGCTTTTCTCGTTCTAATATGCTTTCCTTCTTAAGAGTTTCATATTGCTTCCCGCGCGTATTCAGTTCACTGTCTTTCTTTCGCAAATCTCTCTGGAGTCTTTTGATTTTTTCTTTCTGACCAGTTTCCACTTGTTTCGCATGTAATTCTATTTCTTTTCTTAAGCTTTTCTCTCGTTTAAGTTCTGATTTTGTTTTTTCTTCCTGATCCTTGTGTTCTTCCGGCTTTACTTCTGATGGATCTTGTTTTTCTTTTAAACTTTTATCGGCAGGCTGAATTTGATGTGGGGGCTCCCTTTTCTCCACCTTTTCCTGACGAAAATTGTGCGCGGGTGCCTTGATCGGCTTGGGAGACTGAAGAATTTCGTGAACCGTAATGGTCTTGTTCGTAATTTTGTTTACAAGCCTTGCGTCAGCCTCAAGAGCTCCACTTTTAACAAGACCTGGAACGGCAAGAATATTGAACGGGCCGAATTTCCGGTTATTCGACATTTCAGCCATCCATTCCATTTTCAGATCAGGAAGGGTTTCTGCAAGTCGCCAGTTTTCTTTATCTGTCGAAATCTCGTTTCCGGGCACGATTCGACTTTGTGCCGCCCATTTGCAAAGCACGGAAAGTTCAACAGGGCCATATACGACACCACCCGGTATTCGCAAATACCACCGTTGTTCGGGTTGGGCCTCTTGACTCAATAGATTGTGGACTTTCGACATTATTACATCCTGCCTATGGCTATATTAAATCAGCATTTGTCTGGAAATACAAACTTATTCAAGAGTTTGCGCTGTAGACCGAATTCCTAAATAAGTCTTTTCGGGGACGTCAACTTTTTTGTTCCCCTTTTTTCCTGAGCAAAGAATACTATGTTGGTGCAAATAGATTTCACAACACCAGTTTGCTTTGCAACACAAAATGCACACTTTTTGTTTTTGTTTAATACCAATTTCAGGTAAATTATGTGCCAAACTTAATATACGGGTATAAATTCAATGACAGATAAGCCATATGGAACGATTATTGCCGGCGACAAAGAACGTGTGCTCCGCGCCTGCGAAGAATTCAGTCAACAACCTGTTGATCAGGAAATGATTTCTCAATCAGGCGATAGAAAACGATCTGATCGTCAGATCACTCTGGGAAAAGCTGTATCTGTCAGTGGGTCTGGAACTTTCTTCGGCCATGCCCGGAGAACGCTCACATTTGAGCCCACTGCCAATCACGGGTGGTGGCTTGACCGCAGTGATCTTCCCGGCTCAATGCCTATCAGGGTTGCCGTTAACAACGTATGGACAACCGCAAGGAATATTGTGCTTTGCAGCGGATCTCCACACAATTATATCCGTATGGTTGAACACATTATAGCGCTCAAGGCTGGTATGAGTCTTGATAATGTAATCATTCGCATGGATTCGGGTGACCCGCCGTTGTTTGACAGAAGCAGCATGGATCTTGTAGAGGCTGTTAATGAAGCAGGGCTTATCGAACAGGAAAACAAAGCCATTTATGTTACAGTTAAAGAGCCGGTGACCATCGGAGGAAACAATGGCAGTTTTCTCACATTTCTACCGGCAGAAAAAGAGTCACGGGAATTGCTTGTGGACTGCGCGATAAACTTCCGCTCGGCGATCGGCAAACAAAGAATCAGGTTTACGGTTGATAACGACACATTCCATCACGCGGCCCTTGCCAGGACCAACACTACATTAGGGATGATGATTTACTGTAAAACCATAGGTAAGATTTTTGCCGACGTACGAAACCTGGGGTATACCACAAAAAATATTTCAATAGCAGGTCCGAGACATTATTTTAATAAGCCCAGCCTGATGCACAACGGCAAATCACTTGAAGCCGCATGGCACAGGGCAACGCTGGATTTGCTGGCCGCTGTGGCGCTGATTGACCGCGGCCGTTTTGCCGGTAAAATAATTTCTTACAAAGCCGGTCATTCGCTGGATGTCCAAATGATTCGCGAACTGCACAAACACAACCTGCTGGCAAAACTGTAAGGTTAATGAAATAATTGAATAATGCCTGGGTGGCGGAATGGCCCTGCACCAGAGCAAAGCACGGTGCATGGCAGGCATATGCACAGATCAGGCTGGGGCTGGAAAATTCACAAGAATTAATATATAATTTATCAAGAGCCTGGGTGGCGGAATGGCAGACGCAAGGGACTTAAAATCCCTTATCCGTAAGGGTGTGAGGGTTCGACTCCCTCCCCAGGCACCACTTCTCCGTTCCAAGGATTAAAGAACAAACTAACCCAAGAGCGGAGGAAAGGGGATGTTTCGTCCTCAGATCCGTTGGATCCTATGGATCCAGAGGACACGCCTATTATTTCGTCTTCGAAATACTCCAGCGAAGAAACATTCCTTTCCCGAAGCGATATTAGATCCGTTTTTGACAATAGTCTTATTTGAGCTATTATCTAGCTATGCCTGATCTCATAACAATCAGCGAATTATCCGATCACGAGGGAAATGAAGTAACCCTGCGCGGCTGGCTCTCCGGAAAACGAAGCGGCGGTAAGATTGTATTTCTGCAGATGCGTGACGGCACAGGGATATGTCAATGCGTAGCGGAAGCCGCCGTTCCGGAAGCATTTGACACTGCTTCAAAATTAACACAGGAGACATCGTTTTCCGTCTCCGGCACGGTCCAGAAAGACACACGCTCTGCCGGCGGTTACGAGATAACTGTCTCCTCAATAGAAATAATCCATAGCGCGGAAGATTACCCCATAACCCGCAAGGTACATGGTATTGACTTTCTTATGTCACACCGTCACCTGTGGCTTCGTTCCCGCAGGACTGTCGCGATAATGAAAATACGTCATACATTAATCAAGGCATGCAGGGATTTCTTTGATAACCACGATTTCACACTTATTGATACGCCTATCCTGACTTCCGGCGCGGGAGAAGATACCCAGACATTGTTTCCTTTAAAGTATTTCGACCAAAAAGCTTTTCTGGCCCAAACCGGACAACTCTACCTGGAAAGCGCCTGCATGGCCTTGAGAAAAGTTTATTGTTTCGGTCCGACATTTCGCGCGGAGAAATCCAAAACCCGGCGACACCTCACAGAGTTCTGGATGATTGAACCGGAAGCGGCTTTTGCCGAACTTGACGATATAATCGAGCTGGCGGAAGATATGGTGTGCTATGTCTTAGAACAGGTTCTGGCACGGCATGAAGAGGAGCTCCGTCTGCTCGGACGTAATATCGAGGTGCTGAGACTCATCAAGAAACCCTTTGTACGGATGACATATACGGAAGCTGCCGAGAATCTGCGAAGTGACAAAACCCTGAAATCGCTTGAACATGAGTTTGCGCAAGACAAACAGAAACTACAGGAGTGGATTGATAAACTTAAAGCACTTGAACAAAAACATGATGAAGTTAAGAAAGATCATCAGAAAGACAAACTGCAAATACAGATTAATGAACTCAAGGAAAGCATACATGAATCAGAAGCTGACCTTCGCAATCGACCTGCACACATTAAGCTTGCTCAGTCATTTGAATGGGGCAAAGATCTGGGCGGCAGTGACGAAACTATTTTATCTCGTCAATTCGACAAGCCGGTATTTGTGACTCATTATCCAAAAGAAGCCAAAGCTTTTTACATGAAGACTGATCCGGACAACAAAAAAGTAGCGCTGAACATGGATCTTCTGGCGCCGGAAGGATACGGAGAAATAATCGGGGGCAGCCAGAGGGAAGATGACATCGACGTTCTTGAGGACAAAATAAAAGCCAAAGGATTAGACCCGGAAGATTATCAATGGTATCTTGATCTGCGCCGTTACGGCAGTGTGCCGCACGGCGGGTTCGGGCTCGGCATTGAGCGTGCGCTTGCCTGGATTTGTGGTTTAAAACATGTTCGTGAGGCAATTCCCTTTCCACGTACCATGGGCAGGATGGAGCCGTAGCCCACATATTGCATGAAGAATAACAAGCGATTCGGGCAATATGAACTGGTGCAATAAGCGGGTTAGTTGCTTTTAGCGGGGTTGTTATTGAGTGAGACTTGGAAACCTTGACGGTATAATGCCTATCTGCCATCATTCGGGACCTATTTACGGGAGAAGGCCATTTCTGAAATGGGCGGTTAGCTCAGTTGGCTAGAGCATCGCCTTCACACGGCGGGGGTCGAAGGTTCGAGTCCTTTACCGCCCACCATTTCGGTATATTCCGGGCACATCCTTTAGGGTCAACACCATTAACGGGGGTGGTTCTGCCCCATTGTTTGGACCATTCTAAATGTCAGTTAACCCGTTCGTTG
>JBHORK010000095.1:0-9660 GCA_042565725.1 Verrucomicrobiota bacterium | reverse complement strand
TGTATGTAAAATCGCCTTTCCGGGAGAAATCAGCGTTAAATACTTTAACAGCATGCCCGTTTTCCTTTAAAAAGCTCGCGATATAACAAATACCCAAGGGGATTTCAGGAAAATCTGCTCCCTGCAGTCTGTACCACGGAGGATTTACAAGTATTACTCTAGCCATTGGATAGTTCCTCTGAAAAACCAGAATTAAACCACCCGCGCCCCCGCGCTGGAGGCCCCGAGACACAGAGAAAATTGAGAGGAGTGTTGTGAGAACCCGAGCAAAATAAGAATTTTGCCCTGATTCTCACAACGGTTAGGGTTTGAGAAAGACAAGAGAAATTATTTCTCCTCTTTCTCTTCTTGCCGCCAACAGTTGCGGAAATTTGCGCCCCCGATTTTTCGGGAAGCAAATTAACGCAACTCTCTTCTTTAACTCTGCTCCGTGCCTCTGTGTCTCCGTGGTTCAATCTTCTTCTCCGCCTGCCCTGCGTAGCTTTATTCGAAGCATGGGTGATAAATACTTTTTTAGTATCGACCAGATAACTTTATTTCCTATCCTCTAAAATGAGCGAATAAATTCTTTACTTCACCGTTTTTAACTTCTCCCAAAGATACAAGCTTGTTTTTAGAGATCTCTTTTATCTCATATCCGTAACTTTTAAGGCATTTTATGACTTCTATGGGCTCGGTTTTATTACGGCGCAGTGCATTAGAGTTAAGCTCAATGATTATCTCAGGCATGTATTTTTCAAGAATATCCTGTGCGCCTTTTAGAACTTCCAGCTCATAACCTTCAACATCAATCTTAATAAGAGTAATTTTATCAACAGGATTATCTCGCAAGAATGTATCCAGCTTAACAGCACTCACCTTGCGTGAATCATCACCTGCACAATCAACCAAATGGGTCCAACCGGAATTTTCTTCGAGTTTTTCACACAGAAATCCTTCCCCGTCATAATCAGCAAGCGCAATATTATAAGCGCGAACATTATTGCTACTGTTCAATTCTATATGACCACAAAGCTTCCTGAAAATATCCTTGTCCGGCTCAAAAGAGTAAACCGAACCTTCAGGACCTGTGCACAGTGAAGCAATTAAACTGTAAAAACCTATGTTTGCGCCAACATCAAGAAAAACGTCCCCCGGCTTTAAAAGCCCTCTTAAAAGCCTTATCTCATTCACTTCATAGACATTGAAAAAGATCCTCCTTTGAATTATATCCCGCAGATTGAGCTCCCATGTAAAACCCTGCCTTCTAACCGTTACGGTTTCTGTTTTATCCGAAAAATTAAACAGATTACTGATTCTCCACTTACCTGTGTGATAAGGAAGTGCTCCATACCAGTTAATTATACTGTCGATAAACTTCTTCATTATAAATCCTGTTCCAGGTTTAAGCCACGAATCGCTTCGTATCTGTCCAGCATCCTGCTCGCCACAGAGCCCCAGTTATAATAAGTCCTTACTTTATCATATCCTCTTTGCCCCATCTGCGCCATAAGAGAGCGATTACGGAATAAATCCATGATCTTTTCCGCAATCATCATATGGTCCCCACATGGAACAACATATCCGCTAGTACCGTTTTCAACAATTTCCGGCACTGCTTCCACATCAGAACCTATGCAGGGCAGGCCGTAAGCCATAGCCTCCAGAAAGGCAAGGCCAAAAGGTTCCCTTAATGTAGGCATCACAAAAACAGTCGCGTCTTTGTAAATGTCAGGCATTGACTCGAAATCAAGAAGCTTCTTATTAATAACTCCCGGCTCCTCTATTTCATGATCGGGGCCGACAATTACAAGGTTTGCCTCAGGATCCCGTTTTCGCAACATCCTGAAAGCCTTAAGCACTGTATCACCGCCTTTGCGTTTAAAATCCTTGCCTACAAAAAGGATATTTTTACTGGTGTATTGTTTATCTTTAATATCGGGAAGCGCAGTAAAATTCGGGCCTGCTCCAACAACTTCAATTTTTACAGACGGAATATTGTAATCCTCGATCAGAGAATTTCTCACATGATTACTCATCGTAAAAATATGGGTCGCTGATTCATAAGTTTTTCTTTCTAATTCTTCCCATTTTTTCGAGACAAGCGAATAATCCGGAGACCCGGGTATATGCTCGTATTTTCTGGAAATAGCGAAAGTATGGTCAAGATACAGGCAATACGGGATATTCATTCCCTCAAACGCGGATGAAAAAAGGACCCCAGACTGCAGTACCATATCATATTTACCGGCTTCTTTTTTAAGATATTCCCGTGCCTTTTTAGACATATATCCAAAAGCAAACTCAGTCCTTTTGAAAAACTGTTTCCAGGCACTTTTAAACTGTAATACGCTCAGAGCTGTATTAAGCAGATTATGCGGCATTAAAGAGGGGAATTTAACATTCTTCATTCTGTAAGCCAGATCTTCTGCTGTATTAACTACGGTTATCTCAGCCCCTTTTTTCGTAAGTGCATCAAAAAGAAACTGTATTACGCCTGACTGGTTTCCATATGTTAAATAAAGAATCTTCATTATTTGCGTACCTCGTGAAGCGTGAATCGCATCTCATTTACCAGAGTAACCCGTGTCTTTGACACAACATTATTCATAGAAACCACCTCCTATGGTGGTGATAACGAGACGGGGTCTGACCTTTCCGCCACAGGCGGATCCGCCCGCGGAGGAGACTTTACGGGGTATCAGGGCGAAAAGTAAACGGCCTGACCCCAAGCAAGCTATAAGTTTTTATCTCTTATACACAGGTCCTGGTATTACAAAATCTGTGTAATCGGAAATATCCCCTTTTTTATCGGCTTCAACCGCTTTTATTACATTGTACATCTCTCTTGCTGTAACATAATGCAGTCTGTACTTTTTTCCGTCATTATATTTTTCATCCAGATAATCGTACATATCTTCCGCCTGCGGTCCAAGCAGTGCGTCCATACATCCTTCCCATGCGCCATGGGTATGCAGTTTGATGAATTTTATATCCGGCCTGCCTTTAACAGAGATTGCGTTTCGCACCCAGAAATCAATACGCTCTTTTGACGGTGGGTTTGAATTGGAAATGCCGCAATCCTCAATCGCCAGAAACAGTGATCTCGGCCTCTTTACAAATCGTAAGCCCAGTATGCCCTGTATTATCATGATATGTCCGGATTCTCTTCCGCCGGCCTCAACCTCAATACCCGTATCATGAGACTTGGGCTTTTGCGGATCGTCTTCCGCATAATAAATAGAATTAACTTTTTTCGGCTGAGATTCAAACTGGCATGGATAAGTAAAATCCGCGTAGCAGCCCAGTTCCGAAAGAAGCTCGATTTCGTTATTTATTCCGCAAAATTCATCTCCGCGGGAATTATCCAAAGCCCAGTCACCATGTATAAACGCAAAACACGGTAAATTGTCCTTATGCGGAAATATTCCAAACCTTGAATATGATTTGATCGCGTTCTTTATCTTTATCTTAAAAGTTTCTTCAGTATCCGGATATGGATCTACCCTGTTATGGTGAAAATGAAGTTCTACTTCACCAAGCCCCCTGTCACACAATCCCACCAGTCGGCCCAGATGATCATCCAGATCATAATGCGGAGGGAAAAACCATGTATGCCTGGGAGGTCTGCCGTCAAAATCCCGGTGCCGGGATGCCAGAAGAGGAAACTCTTCCATCCACCTGTCCATCCTTTTGCGTTGTTTTTCTATGGGAGCCTCGGCATATCCCGGCTCAAAATGATCGGCTATACATAGAAATATATCTATACCCTGCCCGGGTTCCACCTGTTTTTTGCCTGATATTATTTTGTCCCTCACATAATAAGGCAGCCAGCAGTGTAAATTTTTCCTGTAGAAAATGTTTGCCGCTATTGCACAGCCCGCGAAAAAAAAGAAAACTAATATAAAAATTATCGTCATAACTCCGTGGTGAATCTTTTCTTTCTGCCCACACGCGCCCCCCGGCGCTAGATGCCCGGGATTTGAACGGATAGGAAAAAGAAAATCCATTCTTCATCTGTTTCAATCTGTTTCATCTAGTCCTGAGCTTGCCTCAGGACGGGCGGGCAACTTTTCTTCTTTCCGCCCACCCGCACCTTAATTGTCCGTCTTCTCTGTGCCTCCGTAACTCCGTGGTTCAATGCTTTTTCAATACTAACTATCTTATCCTGTTGACGATTCATAAAGCTGCTCATACTGTTTGATCATATCTCTGATCTCATACTCCTGTTCCGCGATTCTACGGGCATTCTCCCCCATCAGCGCGCGTTCTTCCCTCTGTTCATACAAATCATTTATTTGATCCAGAAGCATGTCCATATTGTCAACGGGGAATAAATATCCTGTTTCTCCATGCCGCACGAGTTCAGGATTACCGCCAACGTCAGAAGCTAAAACCGGAATACCGCAGGCCATGGCTTCCATTATTGTGTTGGCCATGCCTTCGGTCAAAGAAGGCTGTATAAGAACATCGCTTAAGTTAAGATAATCCTCAATATTATTCATGTAGCCCGGAAACCTTACATGGTTTTCCAAGTCTTTTTCTTTCACCATGGTTTTTAGCTCCTTCTCAAGAGGACCTTCGCCTATCAGGAGCATTATAAAATTCAAGCCTCTTTTTCTAAGCCCGGAAGCAGTCTCTATGACCAGTTTCTGGTTTTTCCACGGGTAAAAGGACCCTATGGCAACCAATATAAACTCTTCTTCACTGAAGCCGGCTTCTTTTCTCAGGAGCAGCCTGTCATGCGGCATAAACCTTTTCAGATCAAGCCCGTTTGGAATATGCCGTATCTTACCTGAAGGTATGCCGACGTATTTCTCAAGCATATGCTTCAAGCTTTTTGACACTGTATGGAACCCCGCAGCACCTGAACATAGAAGCTTCCTGACAAACATATACCAGGAATTGTTTATCTGAAGAGGCAGGTCTCCATGCTCACCATGCACAAGACGCGGCCCTCCGGGGAAAAGACTTCCGAGCGCGCCGTAAATGAGTGTCGAGTAATTATGCGTATGCACAATATGCGCGTTCTGTTCCCTGAATAATTTCTTCAAACGAAACGGAAGAAACCAGGCCCTGCCGGGTTTCTTATTCATTACAAATATCCTGCGCTTATCCTTCTGTATTTTTTGTTCCAGTATTCCGGAGGATTCGAGACAGCATATGCTTACCTTGAATTTTTCAGGATCAATTCCGTTTACAATATTTACAACACCACCCTCCATTCCGCCCGGATCGAGGGTGCTGAGAACATGAATTATATGTATTCTTTCATCAGTCATACCTGATCTCAAAGATAATTTAGAAGACTTTCCGTAACCTGTAAAAAACACTGTAGATTACTCTGGTCAAGAAATGAAGCGGCACAATAAACTTTAAATCTTTCCGATACTTTTTCAGGTAGCAAACATCCGAGGCATATATCGAACCATTAAGCATCTTCAAGAAGTAACCAAACCACCAAGAAAGCCAAGGTCTGTTTTTCTTCCATCTGCTAAATTCTCCCCACTCTTCCAGCGATTCCAAGCCCTGTAACCCATGTTTATCTAAACACTCCTCATACAAAACAGAGCCCGGGAAAGTTGTGTATATCTGAACGTGCAGAAGAAGAGCAGGACAAATATGTATTACCTCTGCAATAATGCCAAGAGTCCTCACTACATCAAGCATAGTTTCTTCAGGAAAACCAACAATAAAACACGCGTCAGGCATTATATTATATTCATGGCATACCCGAACAGAGCTTTTAATGTCTTCAACCGTTATTTTTTTGTTAATATAATCCAATGTTTTTTGAGAGCCCGATTCAAAGCCAAAAGTCAACATTCGGCAACCGGACCTTTTCATAAGCTCAAGCAATTCCGCCGGCAATTTCCAGAAATTATTCGCTCTTGCCGAACCGGTCCATTCAATTTTCCACCCACGTTTCAGCACCCCCTCGCAGAAAGCTGAAATACGATTCTGATCCGTAATAAAAAAAGGCTCATATAAAACAACCCGATCAATATTATACCTATCAATTACAGGTTCTAAGTTTTCCAGTATACGTTCCGCGGAAAATCTGCGAAAAGTTTCACTGGCAATAACTTTGTGAGAACAAAAAGAACAATTATACGGACATCCTCGGCCGGTTTGTATTGATATTTGCTTGATTTTTCTTCCTTGGAAATATTTATCAAGATCAAAACGATGCCAGGGTATATGTGGAAGTGTATTTAAATCCGCTATAAATTCCTGATCCGGACTGGAGACAATCTCTCCATCTTTTACAAATTTTATTCCCTTTACATTCTCCAGAGAACTCCCTGACGCATATGCATTGGAAAGATCAACAACAACTCGCTCTCCTTCTCCTCGAACAACAACATCTACTCTTGAATCGCAAGCTGTTTGATCGGACATCGAGTCACAATGTCTGCCGCCCCACACAATTGGTGTTTCAGGAGAAATCGCCCGAACATAATCTGCCATCTGCAATCCGTATTTGATTTGGTCGCCGGACATTGCTGACACTCCAACCCAAAGTGCATCTTTAATATTATCCCGAATTACGACTTTTGCATTCTCTCCTTCAGTTGACTGATCAACAATTATCGGATCGAACCCCTCTTTCTCAAGTACACCTGCCAACGCCAAAGGTGCTAAAGGGAGGTCTCCACGGTCGTGTTCAAACACCTTGGGATGTAGTAATATAACTTTATTTTTCATTCTTATTCTTTCGCCATTCCAGCCAATTCAGAAATGCAGTTGCGTGTAAATATATTCATGCGTTGAGAATAGATGCTCTATTACCTGCTAACCACTTTTAACTCTCAACAATTTATTTTTTAAGTTCTTCAAAAATTGCGCGCTACCAGTCACTGTAGCTTTAAAATTAAGGAAATTCATATCATCTTCTATCCCCATGCGCTTTATCTCGAAAAAATCATATTCTTTTTCTAATTTGTTAAACCCATTTATTGTAGTAAAAGCACCTACACATCCATTATCTTTTAATATATTCTTAACTGTACAATTGAAAGTTTCAGCTCCACCCCAAGGATAAGCGAAAAAAATTGGAGTTTCTTTTAAATTTTCTTCAAAAATATCATTCGAAATTTGTATTTCATTTTTAATAACATCGCTTGGCAATCTTGACAAACACAAATGATTGTGTGTATGCCCTCCAAAAGAAATATTCTGTTTGTTCATTTCCTTTATTTCGCCCCATGAGAGCAGTGAATAATCTTCATATTTTTGCACGTCTTTATTTAAATCTATTTTCGTTTGTTCAACTATTGATTTTATTATTTTTTCTCTTTCATCATTATTCATATATAACATCATTGCTCGCAGTTTTTTATCCGCACCGATTTTGTTTTTTTCAGTATCAATGTTCAAAATTTCTTTGTGATCTATTGTTTCCAGATTAAGTAGATTATGTTTCGATTTTGCTATTGAATATATTCCCCTGTCGGACCACAAAGCTCTAGGCTTACTACAGGCATCCGTAATAAACCCGGTAGGTACAAAAATCAAAACAGGTATTTTAAAAGATTTGAATATAGGAAATGCAGCAGTATAATTATTTCTATATCCATCATCGATTGTAATCATAAGTGAATATTTTGGAAAATGTTGCTTATTGATAATACAATGCCTCAGATCATCTGCTGATATAATATTGTATTTTTTTGATAAAAATTGCATTTGTTTATGAAATTTTTTTATGTCTATATGATTTCTCTGGTAATCTTCTATGCCTTTTCTTTCGTTACATCTGGTTACGCCATGATACATTAACACAATTAAATTATTTCGATTTATAAAAGAAAATATTTTGAAAATCCCTAAAATATCAAACAGCTTCAAGGAAATATTTCTTATTATTCTTTTCATTGTGAACTCTTCATTTTATTTTCTTTTTCGAACGGGCAAGTGTGGCCGATTCTAGGAGGGTTGTGGTTTACGGCATTTTACCATAAAATAAATAGGATATTTCCCTATAAAAGGAATGAAAGATAACTTCCACAAAATTGGATCAATTAAAAAAGTTAAAATTGGAAAGGTTTTATATATCCGATAAAGACCTCTTATTGATAAACGTGTGAAAAGAAAGAAAAAGCCATAGCCTCTTATTTCTATATTATCAAAACCAGCATCCCTACAAAGGGCCAATAAACTTTTCCTGTCAAAAGTGCGGAAATAGATCCCGCTTTGGAACAAACCTTCCTTGGGGAGTCTTTTTGATTCAGGCCAATAACTGTTCCACACAGTAAAAACCAAATCCCCTTTTAGTTTTAAGATTCTATGAAATTCTCTTACAGCACTCTTGCAAGTTAGCTCAGGAATATGTTGAAGCACACCATTGCAAATTATCTTATCTATAGAGTTTGATTTAAAAGGTATTTCAGCCACATTTGCCAATACGCATTGCGCATTAACATTTTTATCTTTCAGAATCCTTAGACTTTCCATCGACATATCAACGGAAAAAACATTGCATTTTCTTCTTAGCAATCCAACAGTATGCCGGCCGGTCCCACATCCAGCATCAACTATATAATCATCTTTAGATATCCTTAACCATTTCCGAATAAGATATTTTTCCAGCATGATAAACCATTTGGATTTTATCTCCTCCTGATTCTTGTCATATACTGACGCTTCAATGTCCCTTGCCTTTATGGTCTGGGCCGTTAATTCCCGTTCCGTATTCATCTCGTCTTCTTTTTATTTCTTTATATAGTTAAATACATCCTGAACAAATGGCGTAATATCCGTAAGCGAGAACGTGGAATAAACCTGTACACAAAAAGCCTGCCTGATCCACGCTATAAGCTCTCGCATCTTTCGTCGTTTTCTGCCTTTTTTAGAAAAACATAAATAAAAATCCCCTAACAAATCCATCCATTTTAATCCGGAAAAATAATTATTTTTCTTTTCACATATTATTCCGCAAGCCTCCGAATAATACATCCACGCGAAATCCAGCCCGCATTTTCGAGCTAATGATATTTGCAACCAGGGACGAGGATTGATCTCTATAACCTTGTATAATCCATCTTTATCATCCTTTTTAAGCTCAATTTCAGCTATCCCGGTATACCGAATATCCTCAAGGAACTTAATAAAAGTCTCCGCATGTGAATTTCCTGCTATTGATTCAACAAATGTTCCCGCCCCCAAGTTATTTTGTCTTATCTTTCTAGCAAAAAATGAATTTTTTAGTTTTGAATTTTCATCCATATACACTGCTACAGAAATATGATTGGCACCTTCACCTTCAATAATTTCCTGCAAAACAAAACCACTACACAACTCCTTGTCTTCCAAAAAAATCTTTTTCAACATTGATTTATCATAAATCAAAGACGTCGCCCGTCCAGAACGAGCCGCAATCATTTTTGTTCGAGCTTTAAGCAAACAAGGATACTTTATCTCCTCGAGAACTTGCTCGTACTGATCGGCATTAGACAAATCAACGGTCCGAGGAACTGCCAAGTTATGTTTCCTCGCAACTTTATAAAATTCATACTTATCAATAAGCATATCCACAACATTTTGTTCCGGCAAACATACAATAAATTTATCTTCAAGTTGTTTTCTGTTCCTAGACAAAAACAATAAGAACGCATCGTTCGTCGCAATGATCATTGGTTTACAATCAAATCTTTTTGCGATTTCTCGCAAATAAGATAC
>JBHORK010000094.1:0-9741 GCA_042565725.1 Verrucomicrobiota bacterium | reverse complement strand
GTCGTCAACCTTCCAGAGCACATCGCCCCGTCTGTTCACAACCTCAACAAGGCCGTATCGGACAAGCAGCACTGTGCCTCGAGTTCCCGCCGACAGATGCCGTGCTCGGGTATTGCATGCCCAAACAAGCTCCCCCATCGGTGAGAACTCGCCCGACTGCGCGACAGTGGGTACTGGAATCGCCGTGTGCGGAGGCGCACTTCCCAAGAATCCTCCAAGTGGCGAAGGCCAAACGAAAGACCACGTAGCAGACCCAGGGAAGGTCACAGAAACATCTCCCTGCTGCGTGGCGAGGGAAAGCACGCGGCTCCCTTGGGCTCTGTTGCAGACACAGAACGTTCCATCCGGAAGAACCCACTGCACCGTAGGCCAGACATCGGACATCTTCTTTGAGACAGTGGCATCTTCCCGAACCCAGTTGAGATCGACACGGGTGCCGCGCTGCTTCTTGATGATCGGCAGCAACAGAGGCGAGGAGAAATGGAAAAGGCTGGGTCTGTGAACAGTGCGTTGCTTCAACCATTGACTGCGGGTTGTCTTGGCGTCGTCCGGCGAGGCCAATAGTGAAAAGGGAATGTCCTCAGCCTCGGTGATTCGCAGGATACCCATGCCCGCAAAGACGCGTACTCCCGGATCATGACAGCCGAGAGCTCCTGAGAAGATGTCGAAGGCCTTTTTGGGGTCGAGATCGCTGATGGCCCAGGCAAGCCACAGTCTGGTGGCGAGTGCTGGCGCGTGTCGTTTCCAGAACGCCATGCCGAGAGTTCCTGACTTCGAAGGCGGAAGATCACGTAGCAAAGGCGCAAGTAGATTGACAGGTATATCCGGAGTGTCAGCGACGACTGCCGGGTCTTCGCGAATGAGTATGCCTTGGATTGTGGCATAGAAGCGCCAGGCCCCTCCCGGGGCCTTGGTTTGCTTCGCCAGCAAGAATAGCCGAGTAAGTTGGGACGCTGTGCCGACGTCTTCAAGTCGACGTGCGATAGCGTCGATCTGTCGGCGTGGGTCATGTAGACGTTTCTCTTCTAGCTCCTTCTTGATGGTAGCCACAAGATCTTTGTCCATCCTGATCTTGAATTCCTGTTCGCCTATTGCGCCTCGCCGTTGGCATTCGTGCTGAAACCAGCTTTCTTCTGCTATGTCTAGCCGAAGTAGATCCGCATCGGCCGCACCAGGCGCATGACTCGAAAGCCGCCAAAGCGTCCTCATCAGTAATGTGGCGTCGTTAGTATCGGCCCTCGCTGCTTTCAGCAATTCGTCTTGTGAGGGTGAGTGGATCTCGGGCAAGATGATCTGTGATCCATGGCTCTCGCAGGGAGATACAAGGAAGAAGGATGTGGTGATCACAACGGCCAATGGTAATGCAGACAGTATGTGCTTGTAGCATTGCATATTTCTTATCCTTCGCAGAACGATTCGGATAACCTTCAAAAATTTGCGCAGCTAATTTTTGTAAGGTTGATCCGCTTGTTCAAGTAAGCCGCTAAACGCGGCAGGAATATACATTTTTAAATAGATCGTTCTTCTGGCATACTCTCAGTTGACATTCATCGTGCAGGCCGGACTTACCCTTCAAGGATAAACCAAGAAGGAGTAAGACATGAAGAACGATCTATATGGTCGATTTATAGCAAACTTAGAATTAAAATCATATGCAAAAAGGAGCATAGATTCATATGTCAAATCTGTAATGCAGTTGCAGCGGTTCTGCAACAAGCCTTTAAGCCAGATAACGCAGGCTGATTTGAAGGCCTATTGGCTGGCCTGCAAAACCGAATACGGCTGGAGCGATGCCACATTACGTATCAGCTACAGCGGCATAAAACACTTCTTTTCCTCCACACTGGTTCGTAAGTGGAAATTACTTAAAGAAGTCAAATTCAAGCGAAAAGACAACAAGCTTCCTGTAGTTTTAAGCACACAGGAGGTTAAGCAAATTATCTGTCATCTGCCAACTCTCCAGAGTAAGGTTTTCTACCTGACTCTCTACTCCCTGGGGTTACGCCTCAAAGAGGCTATTACTCTTGCTCCCGGCGATATCGACAAAGACCGTATGGTTGTTCATATACGCAAAGGCAAAGGATTTAAAGATCGCATTCTACCTTTGCCCGGTATTACGTTGCGCGGATTACGCGCCTATTATAAAACTCACAAAAATCCCGAATGGATTTTCCCTGCACTCGGCCAAAATATGGGCAAAAACGCAGGCACGGCAACTCAGCCGGTAAGTTCAAATGGCGTTCAGGGTGCATTGAGACGTACAGTCAAGAAGCTTGGCATCAAGAAACATGTCCATCCTCATGTGTTCCGTCATTCATATGCCACGCATTTGGTTGAGGCTAATGTTCCTATACTGCACCTTCAAAAACTACTGGGCCATACGGACATCAAAAGCACTATGGTGTATCTGCACGTCACGACACGTGCAGAAACACACTCTCATGAAATCGTCCGCCAGATAATACAGGGGGTGTTTTCATGAAAACCATTCAACAGATATTCACTGATCATGCCGATGAATACCGTGCAAGATATTACGTTTCGGGGCATCAGCACAAAGTGCTCGATGCCATATGCAGATGTCAGACCCCTGAGTCTGGCCATCATATCTTTGAGTGTTCTGAATGCGGCGAGCAACATACAGCAAATTCATCGTGCGGCAATCGGCATTGCCCGATATGCCAGAACAATAAGGCTGCAGAATGGGTATATCGGCAGCAGCTTAAGCAGCTGCCGTGTACTTATTTCATGACTACCTTCACATTGCCGCGGCAATTCCACGGAATTGCTCGACGTTATTCGGATAAAGTGTATAAAGCTTTATTCGATGCTTCTGCCGCGAGCCTTAAAGCTCTTGAAGCCGAAAAGCGGTTTGTCGGCTGTGACCTTACCGGCTTCTTCGGCATTCTACATACATGGGGCAGGCAGATACAGTATCACCCCCACGTTCATTATGTCGTTGCCGGCGGCGGGCTCTCCAGCGATCGAAATCGCTGGATTGATCCTTGCCGCGCCGACTTCCTTGTTCATGTCAAGGCTCTGTCGGCGGTATTCAAAGGCAAGTTCAAGGCTGAACTTGCCGAACATGATCTCCTTAGATTTATACCGAAATCTGTCTGGTATAAAGACTGGGTTGTTCATTGTAAATCTGTAGGTGACGGTCAACGTGTATTAAAATACCTGGGCGCTTATGTTTTTCGGGTAGCAATATCAAATGCCAGAATATTGGATTATGATGGCAATTCCGTTACCTTTAAATACTACAAAGTCGGCTCAAAAAAGCAGAGAACCTGTAAGCTTGATGCCCTGGAGTTTATTCGTCGTTATCTCCAGCATGTCCTGCCTAAAAGGTTCATGAAAGTAAGGCACTACGGCTTTCTAAGCCGTAAATGTTCTATAACTATTGAGAAGATTCGGGAGCTGATAAACTCTACTCTGGAAACTATCCGTAAATTATTGCCGCCGGAAGCACCCGAAAAGATTAAACCATTGTTATGTGAAAAATGCAGCAGCTCCATGGACTGGGTTTGTTTCGTCAGACCGTTGAGGAGAACCTTCAACAGCCCATAACTGTTAAGTGATATTTGTTCTTTGAGTTAATAAGTTTAAGCGCACATCTGAAAACTGTTCAGCCGTGTGACAGGCGGGTTCTGCCTTTACACCGAAAAACACGCACTTTCCTGGTTGGCAAACCGCTCTGTCTAATCGTATTCTCGCTTAAAACACAACGTTCAGTTGCTCTATGTTGCTGTGTAGGTCATGGCATCACCGAAAATTAAGCAGCTGACACGATTCTTTCCCCTTATATATACAATACAACGTCTTCTTGAACTACCGATTAGAACTGACCGCTCCCTCCGGTCGAGTCAGATCTAATCCTTGTCTTGTTGGACGATATATCGTCCTGGGTTTCTTCACTCCACTTCGGCAATCCGCAGTGGACACATTTGCGAGCGAACTGGTTACTGAACCACCAGGTGGCGAAAAACCCACGGCCGCAACGCGGACACGGCCACAGAGTGAACCAGAGCCCCACCACAACGAATGCAAACATCCACGACAAGGCAACGACCATTTCTGCATGTTCCCACTTCAGATAGTGCCTGATAGGACTGCTGATAAGGCAGACGCCAGGAAGGTATACTAGGAACATCCCCAGGAACAACCATCGGCGACGTCGGTAGTCTTTCCACTGATCTGCATAGCTTGTCATACTCTTCTCGTCCAACGTTTGCACTCACACTTTTTTCAAAAGCGCGCTTTTGAAAAATAGTTGTGCAGTGCTTTGTTCGGATTCTTGTTATCTATGGATCATCCACTCACCATCTATCTTGATCAGATAGAGATAGAAGATGTCTCTCATACCGTTTTTGAATTGTAACACAATCGGCACCGTTGCTCGGTCCCCCAAATCGATAAAGTCCCCGATCTCCCATTGGTCGAGTTCCGCATATGCGGTCGTGTCCTGCTGTAACATTCTGATAACAGCAGACCGTGATCCGTATTCTTGAACTAGGAGAGTCTGCAACTCGGGACAAGCAGCGTTCCAGACCAGTTCCGTATTGCCGTTGATCTTTGCATGGAAGAGGTCTTTTGACATCTTCTTTATCTGAGGGTCTGGAAGCTGGAACCAGATCACGATCCCGACAATGATAGCAATGGTTGCACCGTAGACTGTGAGGGCAGCAAGCTTACGACCCTTTGTGGTCGGGAGTGAGGCGAGTAGAATGGCGAGAATGCCTGCAATGTTTAGGATTGCGAGAAGCCCCAACCACGAACGCAAACCACGATGTCGGGCAAACTTCCAGCCACCAACGAGTAAAGCGATTGTGCCAGCGACAGCAAATGCTAGGCCGGAAATCTCTTGCACGTCGGGTCCACTGTTGATCAGGAAGAAGCTTGCTGCCTGAAGGATTGCTCCGATAGAGCAGATGATCGTGCCTTTTTTCATATTCTTACTCCGAACGAGGCTGTAGAATTAGGCGTTATTAGAAAAAACTCTACAGCAACTCTTTTCACACTATTAAAAGTTTGATTTTAAGTTACGATTTTATCGTTAATAACGAAATATAGTACATCTTGTTGCCCAATATGTCGATATTATGAGTAATAAGAAGGGCAGAGCCATTTCTTATGCATGGCTATACCCGTATCTGGATATCTTTCCGAGGTTGTGAACCATACAGAACAGTTTCCATTGTGCATCAACTTTTTGTTTTCCCCTCAGAGAGAATCGATCCAATCCGATGTTGTTTCTAATATTTCCAAAGACAGGTTCAGCAATTCCCATCCTTCTGCTATAATGATGTCTTCCTATGGCGGAGTCAAATAGCTTGATCATCCTGCTGCAATAACTCTCTTTAACGTCTGATGTTTTGTTCGAAAATACTGTCGTTTGCCTTGGGTTATTAGAGCCAGGATTGCGCAAACATTTCTTTCTGATTTTGCACGTTAAGCAATCAGCTTTCTTGCCTTCATAGGAGATGCCCTTTAGACCATCACCTGTGTAAAAGTTACTGTTTCGTGTAACCATTTCGTTGCCATTTGGACAGATCATTTTCTGTCTTTTTTTATCATAATGAAAGTCTCGCGTAGTAAAATATTTTCCTTTCCGTACCGTGTGGTGACGATCAACGGGCTTCTTATGTCTCTGTGCTGTTTTAAAGTCGGGGTTACGCTTTCTGAACTTATTGTCGGCTATGTAGGCTTTGACATTCTTCTCGGCTAACATCTCCAGATTGTTTTCTGAATGGAAGCCTGTATCCGCAGTTATAATGACTTCCTGAAGTACATTTTCTTCGCCAATATGATTAAAGTTTTCTTCAATGCCATCGATCGTAGTTGGAAGAGTTTGTTGTTCTGATGCTGTGCCATGAGCTTCAGCGTGCACTACCACCTGGTGTTTATCATCAACGGCAGCAATGCCCGTATAGCCCTGCATCATTCCATGCTCAGACGACTTCATCTTTGCGCTGTCGTTATCAGTTATGTTGCTTTTGATGGGTTGTCCACGTGTTCCCGTTCTGTCTTCATTATCATTAAGCCAGTTCTGAATCTTCTTGGCTTTGGTTCGCAGGTTTTTCAGAGCCTTCTTCTCTTTCTCAATCATTAATGACGCATTCTGATCTTCTTTATCCTGGGCTTTATGTTTTCTAACAATGAAATCAATAGACTTCTCGATCTTCTCCTTCTTCTTCTCGAAATCACTTCTTGTGCCGCTCCATTCTTTAGAACAATCAGAGGAAAGCTTGCAACCATCGATAGCAAACATCTGTTTGCCAATGAGCTGTTCTTCGGCACATATCAACAGAACATCTCTAAAAAGGGAGGATATCTCATTGTCTATTGAGGAAACAAATGATGCTATTGTCGTAAAGTGCGGCTTGCTGTTTGCTGAGAGGGCCATGAATACAATATTGGTCTCGCAGCACTTAGCTATCTGTCGCGTTGATGTGATGCCTAGCGAATAAGCAAATAGTATTATCTTCAGTAATATCGCCGGATCGAAAGCTGGTGCGCCATTCTCGTCATTGTTGTATCGGCTCTTAAAGACTGATAGATCCAGTTCATTATCAATTATATAGTTGAGCGCATATTCAAAGGTGCCAGGTACTATCTGGTCCTCAAAACATACTGGTATAAACTCTCCCTGTGCGTATGAGTATTTTTTGAATCGTGCCATCAGAATATCCCTTTCGTGCTTTTTATTATTATAGCTTACGAAAGAGATTGCTGCATTAGTAAAAGAGATGAAGAGGGACTTTTTCTACAGCTTCAACGTCGTGAATCAGCATTTGGCGCGCCAGCGACAATATGCTGGATTCATCTTGTTAGCCTTTCTTCTATAATGCTTTTGACTTCAAAGTGTTGCTCATTGTCGAAAATTAAAGTGATGGTTTTTCCGTCCTTGGCCACAATACCAGTTGTGGTATCACTCAATGCAGGAATCACGATATCTTCTGAGAAGGGATTAAACATAGACCAGAAAGTTAATGTTCCATTGCTTTCGATTTTCCATTTTACATCGGCTGATAAATATTCTTCATCGTTCTCATAGAGATACTGTATACAATATTCTGGCTGGCTTGTGATATGAATAACCAAGGTGATGTCATCAACCGTGCCTTTGTACATACCGCGAACGGAATTTGCGAGTTTATGATCCATGTGAACTTCGCATCCTCTCGGGCAATACGACACACATCCTGAAAACAACAGGGAAGAAAGTGCCAGCGATAGAATTGCCGCTTTTTTAATCATATATTCCTCATGGCTAACGTTGATCTTGAGAATCTGGCGCGGCTACGCGACAGTATTCTCCAAGATTTTGTTAGCCCTCTTGGGCTTTTCTTTTTATAAGTTTTCGGGTCACAAAGATCAAGACTATGACATACAAAACAGACAAGCTAAGCCATATCTTTGGGTCAGTTGAGGAATGCTGTATGTGAGTCTCCGGAAGCGGATCATCTGGTCCGTACAATTTGCTAATTATGGGGACGAACGGAAACAAAAAAGAAAGTAGCATGACAAGAAAGTAAAACATCAAAACCAGCCAGACGCTGGCGAGAGCGTAGCATTTGGATAGAGCGTGTACTAAACTCTCCGACCTTGAGATTGCAAGTAGGCTCAGAAACATGTAGGTTGCGGCACAGAAAACTCCAAACGCCCACGCAGACATGGGGTTTGTAGGACCCCAGTTCAGCATCCATTGCGTGAGGTTGGGCAAAGCTAAGCCTTCAAAATAGTGATCAAAGAGAGCTCCTGCCCACATGCGGACGCCAAGAAAAGCGAACACCATCGCAATCATCATTAGCGACTGGAAGGCTTGTGCCGCGACGAGCCAGCGTTGTGATTTATCATTCATAATATTCTGGGCTAACGCTACGCATGACAGTTTTTTGAAACCGCGCGCGGTTTCAAAAATACTTGTCCATGCGATTGTTAGCCAATTAATACTCCTTGATCCATAGTGGTTTCAACTTTCCATCTTCTTTCACAAAATACAGAGCATCACCGGAAATATGGTAATACATCTTTCCGCTTTCGCGCTCAGCAACCTCAGGGAGTCCAGCATAGAACACAGCTTCACCATCTGGTCGATAGACCATGATGGTCTTCTTTCCAGACACAATGTTCAGCTCAGTCAGAGGGGAAACAACCGCTTCGTATTCTTTTAGTCCAAATATGTCTTTCTCGACAGAACAGGTAATACCGATTTCTTGCATTAGGAATTCTACATCGGATTCAATGAATCCGATGGCTGAAAGATCTTTTGAATCCAGTCCCTTTTGTATTTTGTTCAGGCAATCCTGAATTTCTTTTTTGGTGCCATCGTTTATTGCCGTAATGGGGTCGTATGGTTCAAGAGAGGGGCGCCAAGCAGTGTCTGAATGTACAGTCCAGTAAGGTGATTTTTCTGAATCGGCTTTTGTCTTCCAGACAATCATGTCCTCTGGGGAGAAGATGCCACCTTTGATAATCTTGACTGTTGTGCTGCCATCGTTCGGGTTGCTCGGATCATGCTCTCCTATGACTTTTGTAATTTCAGATGGAAGCCTGTCCACTGTGAAGTGAACTTTGTTTTGTCCTTTACGTAAGGTCAACCAAAATGGCTTGTTGTAACCATTCCACACGTTGTCACAGACGAGGACAGGCTCGTCATTAACCCAAGTGGTTACTCTGTGATTGTTCATGGTCGTAAAGACCAGACACTTGGTTTCCGGTATATCCGGCTTCCTGCCGCAACCGACAAGTGTGATTGCGATAAGTAAAAGTGCAAATGCTTTTCTCATAATTTCCTCTTGGCTAACGCTTCAAATCAGCTTCAAAATTTGGCGCGCCAAATTTTGTAAGCTGGATTTGGTTGTTGGGCTCCTATAAATCTTCTCCTGAATCGTGCCATGCCTTTGTTATTTTGCCAGGGCTTTCAATTCTATAGCATGCGTAAAATCCAGATGGGGTTGGAATAGCGAGGATGATGGCTGCTTTGCTGCCATCAATCAATGCCTGCGGATAGTCGTTTGTGAGTGAGTCTACGAATCTCTCTCGATAGCCTTGCACCATGTCGTCTACGTTTGCGTATTCAATCGTCACATCGTCAATTGGAACACTCACAACAACGACTTGCTTCATTCCTCCCTTGAACCCAATGCTCTGCAAAGAGCATCGCAATCCCGATTCCTCTGAGGCTGCATGAAAGAATGGATTCAAGTCTTGAGCGGCTGATCGCCATCCAATCGAGAAGCAGACAACGGCGACGATGGCGGAAACATATAGAACTGGGCAAACCACACTGCGTCGGCCCGAATACCACTTCAGAACCCATATAAAGGGAAGGACAGCAAAGAGCACAAGCCCGAGACAGCCGATTGCGGTACGCTTCCTGAACATGTCGACAGTGACGATGAATGCGGTGACAATCCACACAAGGAAAGCCAATGTGCCTATAACCATCATATATCATTAACCCTTTCTCTTCATCTTCAGCCCAACGGTTGCAATTGACCTTTTGGATTTTTGCACGAAAATTCAATAAGGTCAAATTGGCTTGTTCGATTCCTCTTTCTCTTTTTTTTGTTTTTGCTTTGTAAAAACTACAAAGGACAAAGGCAATAGTCCTACCATAAGACCAATAACCCCTGGAACAACCTCAATTAAAGAACTTGGAAATACGGATATTGCTCCGGCAATGACAGCAACTAACAATTTTTCTGACCAAGATAAAAACCTCAGAAATAAGAC
>JBHORK010000093.1:0-9787 GCA_042565725.1 Verrucomicrobiota bacterium | reverse complement strand
GGATCATTACTCTCGATCGTCACCAGGGCGGAACGATATCCGTCTGTCTGAGGATTAAATGTAATATCAAACGTTACGTTACTGCCGACCGGAACTGTTGTCGCCGCAGGCTGTACAATATCAAAATCTTCAGGATTGACCCCGGAGAGTCTAACCGTCGGCGTCCCTGAAAGCAGAAGATCAGAATATGCCGATGACCTGTTCCCTATTGCAAAAGTACGCGTGCGGGACTGGTAAAGCATCATGTCGTCACCGAAATGGGTACCGTTATCAGTGCCGGGCAGAAAATCCTTATCAAGTATCTCTGTTCCTTCCGGACCCAGCACAAAGATGTCGGCGCTTTCAGAGGTCTTCGGCCAGTCAACTACATTGAACCAGCAGTATGCATTGATCGAAGCGCTGCCCATCCACAATGTCACCTCATTGGTCTCCGAAATCCGCATGCACACTCGTCCGCCGCTATTGCCGCCCATACGGCTGAAGTGAGAAGGAACCCTGGCCGTCTCACCCATTATGGACGCGTTATTCATGGCGCTGACTGCGTCAATGCTCTCTGTCCACTCAGACGGACCGGCAACGTACAGATCTCCCGCACGCTCGGAAGTAAGATGCTGCGAATTGAGAATCATCTCAGGATGATGACTGCCGGTATGTTCAATTATCCACATCGCGGCAGTAGTATTCTGTACCGCCCCGCCATGGCCATCACCTTCAGCCCAGAACCCCAGGTAACCAGTACTTTCGAACCATACGGCCAGTGTCTGCAAAAGCGGATCAGTTAAGTTCGGCGCATCAGAACGATGCTGTATATGCATAAACGTCTTGCTCAGATCATCAATGTGCCTGGGAACCTCCATATACTCTGTTTTACTCCCAATAGGATCTTTCGTAAATTCAACACGCTGGATGGTTTTCCAGTTGCCGCCCGTAAATTCCACTACCGCGTAACTCACAAAAGAAGCCGTCTTCGCTTTCCCTTTTGTAAGCACAGGCTGTTTCGCGTCATTAAAGTCGGCGGTAAACATCGCACTCCTCTGACCGGTAACAAATACCGCCACACGATCAGCATCGGCAACCGCGTTTAACACCTGTCCGGTAAGTGACTGCGGAGCGCCCACTGAAAGCTGCTCGCCTTCCAGTTCGCCCTGACCCCTGACTATTATCTCGTTCGCCCCCCCGGCTGGTCCGACATATTCTATAATCTCCCAGAACACTACCATATCCCTGCTACTGCCTTGACTTCGAAGAAAATCCACACTCGTTATAAGGTTACCGGGATTCGGAATGCTGACATTAGCCTCACTGCCCTCATCACTGCTGTCGGTGGTGTTCCCGCCGCCGTTCAGTTGTGTGCCTATAACCCTTATGAAGGCATTGCCGATACCGCTCGAAGGATCAAGCGTATAATCAACTCCATTGAAAAGCGTGGTTCTGACCTCTCCTACTGCCTGAGTAATAACACCTCTGTGTATAACGAAATTATCAACAGGCATAAGTTCCTTGTCGGATACAAAACTCGAACTCGCAGGCGCCCAGGCTGTACCCGCGGCGTTGCTCGCAAATGTCCGGTAATAATAGGTCGTCTCAAAATCAAGGCCTGACAGATCCAGCGTAAAATCACCATCGGCAGTACTGTACAGAATATTCGTGTTATCCCACTCCGACGCTGTTGTTCCGCCGTTATTGGTTCCCCAGTAAACATATACGTCCGCGAAAAGTCCCGCCGTCAATGTCCCCTGAAGTGTAACGTATTCATCAAGAATGTTAGTCGCGCCGGAATCATTATTAACTGCAGGCACAATTGATACGCCCTGGCCCTGTATCGCAAATACATACGGATTTTCATCATAATCATCATTCGCTATCGTGACCAGACCCGTCTTCATCCCTTCCGAGCCGGGCGTAAATTCAATTTCGAAGGTCGCTGTCGAAGATGGTGATATGGTTGTCAGCGATGGTTGAGCGGTAACCAAAAACTCGCCGCCTGAGCTTACAACAACTGCCGGTGTTCCCGTAAGGTTAAGATCCGCCTGGGCGGGCAAACTGTTGGATATGGTAAATGTACGCGTAACTGTTGCACCTGCTCTGGCGCTGCCGAAATCCGTGTGATCTTCGCCCGATGGCGTGATATCTGAGTTTGTGATAACATTACCATTTCCGACAACGGACATTTCCGGTGTGCGCACAACTGTGTATTTCCACTGATCATACAGACCATCATACGCGTAATCGTCGGATGTCGTTCTGAAAACCACGTTGAACGGTTCGTAATAGTTCACGCCGGGCAGAGGTTCAAACGTAATACTCTGACGATCATAATAGGTATCAGGCGTAAAAAGAAGATTTGTAGATGTTAAAAATGATACCGCGCCGGGAACGTCTATCGATACATTAACCGTAACATCGCTTGTCGGCGCCAGGTGAAATTTAACCGTCATGGTTTCCGTGTCATAACCCAGAAACAGATTAGTAGTAGTGGCAGATTCAGGACGCACCTGAAAGCCGGAAGCACGTCCCTTCAGGCTGCACATCCTTATGGCAGTCTCGTATCCAATCTTTGAGCCCAGCCAGGACCTCCATATACCGCTATCGGTATCAGACGGCTCATCCACCATCGGACAGCGCCCGGAAAGACTTGTAAGAATGTAGGAGGCTGAAGAGACAAGCCAATAATCTTTTCTGTGCCCATCAACAGCTATAGCAAACGTATTGGTGTCAGTATAGAATGTTTTACACCACATGACACGGTCAGGGATAGCTCGTCCGCCATCCGCCAACTCGTTATCAACGATAATATCACGTGAAGCCTTCACTCCGCAGATATACCAAGAAGTACTGGATGGATAACTCCTCCGGTCAATAGTGTACGTGTGAGAAAGTCCACTTATAGTTTTAGGTTGAGGAAAATCGTGAGATTGATACCCGAAAGCCCGACGGTGATATACAGGATCAACACGGTAGCTCTTAGGCCCATCTCCCTCGCGTCCATAATTAAAGTTATCCGGGGGATTAGGGGCACTGTCGCCACCATAGTCTGCATAGGTCACATACAGATTGGGTAGCAAAACCTTCAGGTTCCTCAGATGCCCGGCTTCAGTACTGGTACCTTGTTGAGAGAAATCAATATGTCGGTCATAGTCACCATTAAAACATATCGGTGAAACAAAAGCATAATCGCCTGTGTACTGGGTTTGGGCCCGTTCATTCGTAACCGTTCCCCATACATGATCAGCCATGCCATCGTTGTAACTGTAGCTGGAATTGGTGGCGCTGCGATTATAGATTTCACTGTATATAGAAGCCGCGGCAATATACGCTCCGTGCGGCGTCGGATGGTTTGCCGAAGAATCCTTTGAACCCCATGCGTCCCACGCATAACCCGCAGGCACTACTGTGACTCCTGCACCGTCCCCAACACGATAACTTGCCTCACCGAAATGCGATACGGCAAAAGATGACGAAGCGTCCGGCCATTGCATGAGTAGAAGCGGCACCGCCCCGCCGCTCAGGACCTCTTTTGCAATAGCATTAACCCCTTCAGCGTAATAACCCGGAACAATGCCCAATATATAAGCATCATCCATCATGACCACATAATCCCAATCAGTCCCGGCCTCACCACGCAGATTTTCCAGTGTGTGGCTTCTATCCTCAGGCCAGTAATAATGCTGCGCCAGAGTATGAACATACTGGTGTCGGGTATAAGAACTAATATAAGGCAAATCCACCGAACGATGATAATCATCAACAACAACGTTGATCATCTGGGTATTAACTGCCGGATCGCCTTCAAGAATACTCTGCAGTTCCGCGCCGATATTAACAGGCGAAAAGGCTTTCTCAGAAGTATCTGAACACTCTGACGAACCTATCACCAGGATATTCAGAGCTTCGCCCACCGGCACATAGTTCGCAGTGACGGTTACGTTTTCCTCAGGCATAGTAAAGATCGTGTTCGCATCGTACGCATTGGAAAAACTACCTCCGCTGCTTCCGCCGCTGCTGCTCCAACGATAGAAAGTCTTCCCTGGAATTACTGCTGTCGCCACAATAGGCACCGCAGAGGAAGCCGCATGCTCGCCACTGCCGCTGCCGTTTATAACGGTCAGAGTAACGGTGTCGGGATAGAGATCCCAAGCGTATGCAACGAAGCTTAGATCCCTATCGACAATGAGATCTGTCCGTGTCGCATTGGTGTTTCCGTCGCTCCACCTGAAGTAATAGCCCGGGTCGGGCACTGCTGTCACCGGTGTAGTATACTCGCCGGGAAGAAGACCCGTTTGATATGTGTCACCAATTATCGTGACAGTGGACCATGAGCTATACCTGCACGTATACGTTTGAGCGGACGCCTGCTGACTACAAACAAACACAGCAACAAACAAAAACACAAAACATAAACATATTTTAACATATCTACTCATTACACTATCTCCTTATATGCATCACAACTATAGTCCCTATCTTCAAAAATTATAAACGCCTGACACCTGCCTGCCCGTTTATTCATCACGACTCTATCGAACGACAAGGTCATATGTCAGGAAGCACAGGGGACCGCCCTAAAACAATTAACCAATAACTGACCTGCAACGCTGCCTGCCCGAAATGCTGCGCATAACGCTACAGCCGGGCAGCACTGCGGGCAGATCACCAAAACAGTAAGCCTTGCTCGCTAACTCTAATTCGTCGCATGTGACAAACACATGCCAGAGGCGCCGGGTCAATTAGTCGGTGCCGTGATTTTATAGAATATATTCGGCCAATAACCGGCTGCGTTCGTATCAACCCACACGTTCGTACCGTTGGCATTTCTCGGATAATTAGTTAACGGCGTCCATATGCCGTCCAGACTCGTCGCTCGGTATATCATATAATCATTGGTAAACCCGGTCGTCCCGCCCAGCCACATGAGCTTGATTTCCGCCCCGCTCGACAGCGCCTGTACAAGTGAGCCGAACTCATCCGTATCATGCCCGCTGTGCTTGATGATCTTGAAGACCGAATCAGGATCGTTCGCGGCCGTACCACCGTAATACTCGCCCAGGTTCGCCATCCCGTCACCGTCAGAATCAACAGATGCATCATTGTTTGTCGGATTAAGCGTATAATCCACTTCCCAGCCGTCAGGCATGCCGTCACCATCACTGTCGGGATCAAAAGGATCCGTAAAGTAAATATTGATCTCGTCATCGTCACTCAGCCCGTCACCGTCACTGTCGTCAGGAACAGCCGCTCCGATCAAAGGCCATTCGACAACGCTGTAGGTGTAAAAGATCTCGTCCCCGCCCAGATGCCTGAACATTGTGACTTCGTCAGATCCTGTCAGCATCAGGTTCATCCTCGGATTTCTTGAGAATTCACCCATGATCGAACTGTTATCCACGGCACCGACACCCGTAATCGTTTCCGTCCATTCTTCAGGTGACGTTCCCGCCGGATGCGATGTTTTTATATGCTGTACTTTCATCTCATAGGTCGGATCACTCTCCAGATTCTCCACCAGCCATACTACCAGTTCCTGCCCGTTAGCACCGGTCTCCTGCCTGAATGTCAGTTCATCTGTCGCGCTGAACCAGACCTGGCCGCCTATTCTACTGCCGTGAGTGCCGCGGAACTGTACATGCATAAATGTCTTGCCAATATCCACCGCTGTTATCGGTTCCACTTCATCAGTTGCTATTGCGCCCATGGTATGTTCCACCCGCTGCACATCGCTCCAGTTGCTGCCCGTAAACTCCACTACCGCATAACTCAGGTGAGCGCTTCTAGTGCTCTCCCGCTTAAACACAGGTTCCTTTGATGCGTTCAGTCCGGCAGTGTTGGCTCCTTGAAAAAACCTGGGATACCCGTTTTGAACAGCTTGCCCGGTAATAAACACCACTACTCTATTGGTATCTGAAATGGCGTTCACTACCGTGCCTGTATTATCAAGCGCACTTATCGACATGTGAACCTGATCTCTCACAATCATCTCGTTCACACCGCCGGCAGTTCCAACGTACTCTATAATCTCCCAGCTCACCGCGCAGCTTGAACTGCTGTTCACCCTCTTTATATCAACAGAGGTCAGCAGATTGCCGGGGTTATCTATCCATGCCTCATGCTTAGAGGAGGTCTCTTCATCCGCTCCGTTCGTCGATCCGCCGCCGCTCAGCCCGGAGTTAACCAGTCTTATGAACGCGCTGGAGATCGTCGAATTGGTCGACAGCGTATAATTCACTCCGTTGGTCAGTGTCAACGTTGTCGAGCCGGTCGGTATCACCGCCGAATCACGATGGATCTTGAAGTTTCGCGCTACCGGCAATGTCGTAAAACTGCCCGATAAGCCCCAGTCACTGCCTGCCGCGTTTGTGGCATAAAAGTTGTAGTAATATTTTGCAGCCGAATCCAATCCGCCAACCGAATAACTGAACGCTCCTTCGCTTACCTGTGAGAGCAATCCCGTATTACTCCACTGCGACGAATCCGTCCCGCCGTTAACTTTGCCCCAGTAGACATATACATCAGCCAGTATTCCGTCCGTCAGTGTGCCATGCACCTGTGCCGAGAACCCGCTGACACCTGTTGCCGCGCCGCTGTTGACAACCGGCACATCCAACCCTCTGCCCTGTACGACAAAGTCGTAAGGGTTCTCATCAACGTCATCATTAGCTATCGATACCGTTGCAGACCTTGTTCCCGATGCCGCAGGCGTAAACCTTACCGTAAAGTTCGCGCTGCCGCCGATAGGCACAGATCCTGCCGGCTGGCTTATGACCGTAAAGTCGGCATCACCGCTTGTTAACGCCGCACCCAGTACCAGGTTTGTGATTCCGGTATTGGTTATTACAAACACCTGATCCTGAACCTGACCTACTCCCACATCACCGTAATCGGTTCCATCACTTATATCAGGGCTGTTATCACCATCCGTTATCTCCTGACCGTCTCCGCTTACCGCCATTTCAGGTCGCGGTATACCGCCCATACCCTGTATGGTAAATGTGTACGGATCACTGTTAAGATCGGAATTGGCTATCGATACCACCGCCGTGTATGGACTCGAAACTACCGGATCGAACTTTATCGAGAATACGGTCGCTTCGTCCGGCGCAAGATTTGTATCTGCGGCATCTGTTATTAAACTGAAAGCGCTGACATCGCCCGAAAGCGTAACTGCCGGACTATCCGTCAAATACAATCCCATATTCCCGTCATTCCGTATGGTGAATGTATTCGTTACGCCGCCGTCAGTCGGCAGTATCTCACCGAAATCGGTATTGTCGGCCGTATCAGGCGTATCGTCTCCTTTTACTATCTCCGTTCCGTTACCCAGCACAGTCATATCCGCCGTGGTAAAGTACTTGCTCTTTGGCCACTCTACCACACTGCAGCAGTAATATGACGGCTTGGTATTTAATGATCTATACATACTGACCGTATCCGCGTCGGCAAGCTCAAAAATCGTAAAGGACCTTGGATTACCTTCTGCCGATTTACCGCATTCACCCATTATCGAACTGTTGTCCATAGCGGCAACCGGCGCTATCCCGTACGTCCAGATATCAGGCATGCTTCCGCCGCCAGGCCTGTCACTCCTGACATGCTGAACATTCATCTTCGTTAACGGATCGGTTTCACTGTTCTCCACTATCCAGGCCACTATCGAGTAACCGGATCTGTTATACTCATAAAAAGTAATGCTGTCTGAGGTGCTGAACCAGACCTGTGCGCCAAGCTGGGCTATAGTGGTGCCGCCCTTTGCCTGTACATGCATAAAGGCCCTGGCTGGATTCACCGGGGTTATCGGCTCAACCTCCTTTGCTCCCGCGGCGGAGATATAATGAGCTACACGCTGTACATCACTCCAGTTCGAACCCTTGAACTCCACAACTGCATAACTCAGCTCACTGCCCGAGGTGGTATCCTCCCTGCTGAACACAGGTTCTTTCGCGGCATTAAGCTCTGCCGCAAAATGGGCGCCCTCCAGCGAACCGCCGCCCTGGCCCGTAACATACACTATTACTTTATTGGTATCCGAAATACTTCCTGCCGCCGCTCCCTTGATGCTCGTGCTGCCGCCTATAGTCAAATGACCCTGGTCGCGGACTATGATCTCATTCTTCCCGCCCGGCTTACCTATGTATTCCAGTATCTCCCAGGACACATAAGTAGTTCGCGTCGATGTCGATTTCCGCTTGATATCCACGGAGGTAAGAATGTTACCCGGATTATCTATCCAGGTCATTGCGTCATTTTGGTTAACCGAATCGGTATCACCTCCGCCGCAATGTGAAGAACCTACCTGCTTGATGAATACATCAGATACCGTCGTACCCGAATCAAGTGTGTAATCAACGCCATTAACCAGTGTCACCATGTTGGTGTCGGCAGGAATTGAAAATGTCCCGCGATGCACTTTGAAATCAAGCGGATATATCGCCGGGCCATGCGTCGCAAAGGTCGATCCTTCCGCCGCCCACGATGAACCCGCTCCGTTAATCGCAAAACAGTGGTAGTAATAAATCGTGCTTGGATCCAGACCCGTCAGATCAACCGAGAATCCGCCCTCTGCAACATCGCTCAACAGGTTCGTATTCGCCCACTCCGAAGCTGTCATACCACCGTCATTTTTACCCCAGTAAACGTAGACATCCGCCAGGCCGCCTGCTGTCAAAGTTCCCTGCAGTGTCGCTTTCGTGTTTTCTATACCTGTGGCGCCTGCCGTACTGTTTACCACCGGCGCTTCTATACCAAACCCTTTTATGCTGAAACTGTAGGGATTCTTGTTGGTGTCGTTATTGACTATCGATACCTGCGCCGTGCGCAGACCCACTGCTGTCGGATCGAACTCTATCGAAAATTCCGTGCCTGTCCACGCGGGAAGGTCCGTCGCGCCCGCATCAGAGATCAAACGGAAATCTCCGGTATCGCCTGTGATGACAACTGCAGGACTGCCCGATAAAATAAGATTTGCGCTGCCTGTATTCGTTATGCTGTACGTATGCGTAACCGCTCCGCCCGCAGGCTGAAACGCTCCATAATAAGTGCCGTCGGAAGCATCAGGCGTGCTGTCACCGTTTACTATTTCCTCTCCGTTACCAAGCACCATTATATACGGGACAACCGGAAGCGGTTTCTTAGGCCAGTCAACCACACTGAACCGGTAATAACTGTCAGGAGAGGCATACCTGCTCAGGGTTACCTCATTGGTATCCGTAAGCATAAGGTTAAGCTTGTATAAATTGCCGGAATCAGCACATTCGCCCATGACCGATGCTCCGCTCATGGCGGAAACCGGACTGATCGGCTCTGTCCACGAACCCACACCATCGCCTGACGCGCGTGTACCGCTTATATGCTGAACATTCATCCCGTATACAGGATCGGTATCAGTATTCTCAAGTATCCACGCCGCAACAACCTGATTTGATCCCTCAGCACGGAACGAAACTTCATCCGAACCGCTTAGCCATGACTGAACACCGGTATGCTTTTTCGAGATCATCGAGTAGAACTGCACATGCATGAATGTCCTGTTTATATCCACTGCGGTTATCGATTCTGTCTCAGCTGTATCCTCTGTCAGTATTTCATGCTCTACCCGCTGTACGTCTTTCCAGTTTGATCCCGTAAATTCCACTACAGCATAACTGGTTTGAGACGCAAATTCCCTGTTTCTGGAGAACACAGGCTGTTTGGCGGCATTCAGTGATGCCGTTTTAAGGGCGGCATTATCACCGCCGTTTTTCACATCACAAGCCTGGCCTGTAATAAAGACCACAACACGGTTGGTGTCCGCGAT
>JBHORK010000092.1:0-9996 GCA_042565725.1 Verrucomicrobiota bacterium | reverse complement strand
GGCGGATGCTTATCGAGAACACCCCGAACTGTTCAGCTTTATCAGTTCCCAGAAAATGCCGTGGAAGCAGAGCAAGACCCTTGCCGGTGAGATAGGGGAATACATTGTTGTTGCCAGAAAATCGGCTGAAGATGTGTGGCTGGTTGGATCGGCCACAAGTGAGGAAAAGCGTGAGATTCGCATTCCTCTGGATTTTCTTGATGCAGGTGAGTATACGGCAAGTATATTTGAAGATGCTGCTGACGCGCATTATACGGATAATCGTGAAGCCTATACAAAAAGAGTGCAGAAAGTTACAGCGAAAGATGTTATTACGGCGAAGCTGGCGCCGGGCGGAGGTCACTGTATGATTCTTAAAAGAAAATGAGAGGCTTAGACATGAATAGAAGATGTTTTAGACAGGATTAACAGGATTTACATGATGAAGCGTTAAATATGGATAGAAGATCATTTATTCGTATGGTTGGTATGACGGCAGCTCTGTCGTGTGGTTCCTGTTTAACTACGGTGGCGTATCTATACGACATCTCAATCGATCATTGCTCTAGAAAACGCTGAGCGGCTTATTTTTCTTGTTTGGTCTATGTCCATTTGATAACAAGAGAAGCTTTAAATAAATTGCGAGGAGATAGAATATGGGTGGTATAGCCAGACGACAAAAATATGGGGTAGCAATACATGAGCCGGACAAGGCTTATAAGGGGTATACGTATTTCGATGCTTATTATGAACAGAACAGGGCTTTTCTCATAGATATGGAAGGTAGGGTAGTGCATTACTGGGATCTGCCCGGTATGTTCGCGGATTTCACTGAATTGCTTCCGAACGGCCATGTTCTGGCGCCGGTAAGAAGAATCTGGGCTGACAGCCCGAAGTTTCCCGGATTTTGCGCCTGTACTATCTATGAGGTTGATTGGGACGGCAATATTGTATGGGAATATTCAGACGATTTTCAGCATCACTGTGTGAAACGTTTGGATAACGGTAATACTTTAGTTATGCGTGTGGAGCAGTGTCCTCCCGATCTCGCGGCCAAGGTTCAAGGCGGTATGCCCGGTACGGAAGATGAACAGGAGAAGTGGAAAGGCTATATGTGGGCCGACAATATTCAGGAGGTCAATAAAGACGGAGAAGTCGTCTGGGAATGGACCGCGCATGAACACCTGGATGTTGAAACAGAAAAGATTTGTACGTTGGAGGAACGTAGTGAGTGGAGCCATGGCAATAATCTGGAAGTTCTTCCTAACGGTGATATTTTAACCACATTCCGCTGTATTAATACCTGCGCTATTATTGATAAACAAACAGGCAAAATCAAATGGAAGTGGGGCGCCGATGAGCTTTGTCATCCTCATAATCCCACGCCATTGGATAACGGTAATGTTCTGATCTTTGATAATGGTGTGCATAGAAAAGACAGCTATGCTGACTATTCACGAATAGTCGAAGTGAATCCTGATACGAATGAAATAGTCTGGGAATATAAATCAACACCTATAACAGAGTTTTATTCCACATTCTGCGGCGGCGCACATAGACTGCCTAACGGCAATACTTTCATTTGTGAAGCTAATAAGGGAAGGCTTTTTGAAGTGACGAAGGAAGGGGATATAGCCTGGGAATATTTAAGTCCGTTCTATTCGTTAAATCAGGATGTGGGTGATGATGCGCGAGATTTCGGACATTGTCCATGGATTCATCGTGCTCATCGCTTCGGTTTGGATTTCAGTGCGTTTAAAGGAAAAGATCTGAATCCGGACAAATACAAGGCAATTAATATGATATATGGAACAGAAGGATTCAGGAGTGTTTAAGGTATGAAAAAAAGTTCAAGACAGATGCTTGAAAACGTAACGTTCTTTTCACCGTCAGAGTGTTATCTGGGGTATAATCTTATCAATCCGGTGTTCAGCAAGACGGTACGTCTTATTGATATGCAGGGCAATATCGTGAAGAAGTGGGATACCGGCTATTACCCTGGTACGGAAGGCCGGATTATTTCTAACGGTAATCTTCTTTTTGCCGGAAAAGATGAGAATGGGCCGCTGGCTCATTTTGAAGGGGCAGGCGGGATATTGCGGGAATTAAGTCCGGATAATGAAGTTGTATGGGAGTATAAGGATCCCTATCTGCATCATAGATTTCATCGTTTGGAAAACGGCAATACTCTTGTTCTGAAGTGGACTGAGGTTCCTGCAGAAACAGCAGCGAAAGTTCAGGGCGGCTTTGAGGCGGATGGGGCCGACGGTAAAATGTGGGGTGACGTAATTCAGGAAATCACACCTGCAGGAGAATGTGTCTGGGAATGGAAAGCTCATGAACATCTTGACCCTGAGAAGGATAAACTTTGTCTTTTATGCTCACGTTCCGAATGGACACATGCTACATCGATTGAAGTGTTTGATAATGATGAGAAAATACTTGTCAATTTCATGCGTATTCACACTTTAGCTGTTATCGATAAGAAAAGCGGGAAAATCGAATGGAAATGGGGGCCGGGTCAGGTTTCTCATCAGAATCATGCCACAATGATGTGGGATGGTAATGTTATGGTGTTCGATAATGGACGGCATATTCAGGGGGAAGCATGGAGTTA
Organism: Verrucomicrobiota bacterium; assembly: GCA_042565725.1. Lineage (GTDB taxonomy): Bacteria > Verrucomicrobiota > Kiritimatiellia > UBA8416 > JBHORK01 > JBHORK01. Next base: position 7,400 of record JBHORK010000092.1, on the reverse strand, counting down.
TTCCCGGTCGGTAATTGTTGATCCTAAAAGCAGTAAAATAGTCGGCGGATACGAGGAAGATCCTCCGAATTTCTTTCAAACACCTTTCCTTGGTAATGCACAGCCACTGGCTAATAATGGAACACTTCTGGTCGAAGGTGTTAAAGGAAGGCTGCTGGAAGTCAGTTATCGCAACAGCATGACATGGGAATATGTCAATCCCGAATGGGGTTCTTCCGAAGAGTATGGCGAAAACAATTATATTGCCAGCGCGTATCGTTACGGTCTGGATGATATCGGTTTGCAGAAATGTCTGGGATTGGAAAGTAAATGGCGTGATTGGCGCGACGTGGTTGGCGCAAAGAAAGAATCGATCAAGAAGGAAACCAAGTCTCAGGCTGATGTTGTGAGGGACAGGCTCGCAAATCTTGGGTACTAGAAGAAGGGGAAAACCACGGAGGCACGGAGAAGAATAAGAGGAGGTTGCATGAATTTGACACAGATATTGCATCCTCTACATATTGATTTGTGCGTATGCATGGAAATATCTGCGCCAAATTCATGCAACGATTGATGATTGGAGAAAGAAGGAGAAAACAGAAGATATGATTAAAAACTTGTATTATGTAAGGGATACAGATGTTTTCTCGGTATTCTCCTCTTCCTTTCCATTGCAAACTGTTGTGGAATTTTCTGTCCCCGAAAACTTCGGGGCAGAAAATAACGCAACACTCTTCCCTTCGTTATCTTTCCTCCGTGCCTCCGTGATCTCCGTGGTAAAATCTTTTCTTATATAAGGAGAATCTATGAAAAAGCATTTGTTTTTAGTTGTATTATTCTTTTTCTGCGTTGGGTGTGTCGTGGCTAACGCGGATAAGTGGGGTGTCAGGAATGTTCCAGTCAAAGAGCTGGAAGAGTGGAATGAATGGAAGTTTGGGTTGTTTATTCACTGGGGGCCATGGGCGCAGACGGGGCAGGGCGGTATATGGCGCGGCTGGCCGGGCTGGGGGAAAGGCAAGGATAAAGGTCCTCGTCCGAAGGAAGAAGTTCAGAAGTATCTGGATATGAATAAAACGTTTAACCCGGTGAAATTTGATCCTGCGGCATGGGCGCGTGTAGCGAAAAAGGCCGGTATGCGATATGTGGTTTTTACGACAAAGCATCATGATGGGTTCTGTAATTTCGATACAAAGCTGACCGACTATCGGGTTACGCATCCGTCTTGTCCTTACAGCAAGAGCAAGAATCCGGATATTACAAAGCATCTGTTTGATGAATTTCGCAAACAGGGGTTCGGTATAGGAGTTTATTATTCACATCCGGACCAGCATCATCCGGACGGTATGTGGTGGAAGCGGCATGCTGAGTACATAGATGATTTTCAGCAATCACATCCTGAACGCTGGCAGAATTTTGTGGAATTTGAAAAAGGGCAGGTGCGTGAACTTCTGACCAATTACGGACATATAGATATATTCTGGTTTGATATCAACTGGCCGCCGGCATCCCGCCTTTACGCATTGCCGATGCTTAAGATGATGAGGGAACTTGCTCCGAACACTATATTTGATAATCGCGGTACATATGAGTTTGCCGATTTTGAGACGCCGGAACAGAAAATACCGGGTGCCCCGCCAAAAGGTTATTGGGAAACCTGCATGACTATAAGTAATCGCGGCGGGTTCTGGTACAAAGGAGAAAACATTACATACAAGACCTCATCGGAAATTATCAGGAAATTATGTGATATTGCAGCTAAGGGCGGAAATTTTCTTCTTAATATAGGGCCGCGCGGAGATGGGACCATGCCGCAGGGTGAAATAGATACTTTGCTCGGGGTAGGGGAATGGATGGATGTTAACGGTGATGCAATATATGGAACAAAAAGAAGTCCCTGGGGTGTGCCGCCCGAGTGGGGCTATATCACAAAGAAGGGATTATGTCTTTATCTTATCGTGTTTAAACCGGAGACGGAGAATGCTGGAGAAAACAGAACAATTTCACTGGCGCTGAATAAGAATAAAATCAAGAGTGCATCGCTTTTGACAGATGGTTCAAAGATAAAATTCAGGGGCACCGGCAAAGATGTTGTTCAGTTTGCCTTGCCTGAAGGGTTTCCCGGAAAAGATGGGTCTGTTATTGTTGTTGATTTAAATGAAGAACCTGATGTTAAACAGGTCTGGGACAAAAAGGATCAGGTAGACAAGAAAGCGCATCAGGACGTAGAGGTCTGGAAGCAGGAAAAGAATTAAACAGAAGGTAACGAAGATAACAAAGAGTTGTAACCGCCCGGCGTCCCCGCCTAGACAATATTCAGAGAATCACAGGACGGCAAATATTCAGTTTTTCCCATCCCAACCCCGGCTTACGGTTACGGTTGCCAGCCGCTATGCGAGCGTAGCGAGTGGCGCGGCGCAGCTAGAATCGTCAAACGTTTGCGACACTCCTTCTCTTGAAATCTTCTCCGTGCCTCCGTGTTCTCCGTGGTTATTCTTCTTTACTCTTCTCGCCGCTTCCCCGCGTCCCCGCATCACCGTGTCACTCTTTCGCACCCTCATTCCAAACAAAACCTGATTTTATAATGGATAAAGAAAAAGAAATGCTGTAATCTTTTTGAAAAGCATGGATAAAAAACACCCCGTATCGATTATTCCACTGCATAATCGACGGGGCATGAAGCTGTCCAACCCTCGCCATTAAATCAAAGTTCCCTAGGAAAAAAGATTTTTGCTCGAATGGATCAGAATGAATTCAGCCCTTCTTTCAGCTTGTAACGGATCCTGTCGGCAAGACGTTTTGGAGCCAGAACTTTTACATCCGGCTGCCATGACAGAATCCAGCGCACCAGCTCTTTCCAGCCGGCAGTCTCAAAAGACAGCACAACATCTCCATTCCGTTTCTCAACAATCTGCTGGTCAGAATGCCATACTCGCTCCTTTATATAGCCGGCAATCTTACGGGAAAAAAGAAGCCTGACGCGAAACACTTTATCACCGCGAACAATACCAAACGACTCTTTCGCATAGCCCACTGCATCAAATGTATCCGGCATCTCAAAAGACTCACCCGTTCTTTGGATCTTCCGTATCCTGGACATCGCAAATGTGGCAATAGATTTTTTAGAAATATTATATGCAGTAAGATACCAGTTCCCGTGATATGCAAACATATGATAAGGATTAAGAATATACTCGCCAGTATCTGAATTGAATTTTTCATAAACAACAGCTATTTGCTGCTGCAGGTCAAGGCAACTGCAGACTTCTTTCCATATCTGAGGGTCCTGAAGAACATAATCATCACCTATAACAGTGAACCGATCATTAAACATCTCTAAATCAAATGTAACCTTCCCCTCCAGGGACTCCGCTATCTTGCCGAGAACCGATGCCATATCCATTTCAAGAGGTGTACCGCGAAATGAGTCAAGCAGCTTACGCGCAATAGAAAAAGCAAACAGCTCGTTTCTGGATATGTTTACAGCCGGCAGTTCCCATGTTTTGTCGCTCAACCTGTACCCATGAAAAGATGCAATATATTCAATAGGAGCCCGCTCCTCATCACGAAGATAATCCAGATCATTCATGATGGTTTGACGCGTAACACCAAGTTCCGCACAGAAAACCCTGCAATTAGCGAGAGATCCTGATGATGTGCCCTTTCGAATCAAATCAAGAATGCGCTTTATTCTGTACTTTTGAGCTCGTGAAACTTTTTTCATTTTTTTAAAGGGTGTAAAGCTATTTTTTACACCCCCTGTGATATACTTCCCTGCAGAAAATGGCAACTGTTTTATTCTGGAGGTATATTATGAACACACTACAGAAGGGGAAAAATAACCAAACGGGAACCCCGGCAAGACAAAAGCCGAAACTGCTCGATTTGATACGCCGTGAAATACGGCTCAGGCATTATTCCATTCGGACAGAGCATTCATATATAGATTGGGTAAAAAGATTTGTGCGCTACCACGAAATGAAACACCCCGAGAATATGGGCGCGGAAGAAGTAAAAGATTTTTTAAGCCATCTGGCCGTAGACGGCAATGTTGCCGCCAGCACTCAAAATCAGGCGCTTAACGCAATCGTATTCATGTATAAACATGTTCTTGAACGTGACCTCGAAGAAATGAAGCCTTTTATTCGGGCAAAAAAGCCTAAAAGACTTCCTGTTGTCCTGAGCATGGACGAAACATCTCTAATACTGGGCAAATTCCAGGGAACATCGAGGATCATGATAGAAATGCTGTATGCCACAGGCATGAGAATTATCGAAGTCATACGTCTGAGGGTAAAAGACATTGATTTTCAGCGTAACATGATAATCATTCGCGATGCAAAAGGTCAGAAAGACAGAACAGCAATTCTGCCGCCGGAATTGGTAAGCGATCTGAGTGCACATTTAAAGCGGGTGCATAAACTGCACCTGAAAGACCTTGCCGATGGGTATGGAACTGTTTACCTGCCCGGCGCACTGGCAAAAAAATATCCGAACACCAATAAAGAATGGTGTTGGAAATATGTCTTCCCATCAAAAAAGCTCTCCATCGATCCACGCTCCGGAATAAAAAGACGGCATCATATATATGAATCGACATTACAGAAGCTAATAAAACAGGCTGTGCGGGAGGCGGGAGTCAATAAACCTGTACATTCCCATACCTTTAGACACAGTTTCGCGACACATGTCCTTGAAGCAGGATACGATCTACGCACAGTCCAGGAATTACTTGGCCACAACGATATAAGAACAACAGAAATATATACGCATGTTCTGCAATCAGGGCCATCCAGCGTAACCAGTCCCCTGAAACGCGCCAAAGAACTGCAGAACAGGAATAAACCGGCAATAGTACGCATGGCGGAAGTTATAGCCTCGGTATTCAGCAGAATGAGGGCCGCGGCATGAACAACACACAACTATGTTATACAAACGGAATGCGAGACAGGGTCTGACCTTGACTTTGCAAGCATAGCGCAGAAAAGTCAACTGGTCTGACCCTAAGCGAGCAATGCAACTATACTATACAAACGGAATGAAATACCGGCCGGCATACGGACAGGATTTTGGCGAGACGGGGTCTGGCCTTGACTTTACGAGAGAAGCGAGAAAAGTAAACGGCCTGACCCCAGGCGAGCCGGGCTCTGCCGTTGCGCTGAATTTGGACAGGAACACGACATGGCGGCAGTTCTGGAATGTTCTTCATAAAGAGCTTATAAATAGAGGTTACGATAAATCAACCCTTACAGTGTATCGTCAGGTCCTGCGTAAACTGCGTGATTTCGGGATCACGCAGCCTGCCATGATAACTGCGGCAAAAGTAAAAGATTATATCTCAAATCTGGCCGAAAGCTCTGCATCTTGGAGTTGGGTAGGAACAAACATCTCAGTCCTGCGCAACACCTTTGACAAACTTGGCGGGCTATCAGTAACATCAAGACTTTCCACACCCAAACGCCCACACTATCTACCGACAATACTGAGTCCATGCGAAATTGACAAAATACTTGAAGCAGCAGCAACCATCCGGGATCAGCTCCTGCTTGGACTCATGTACGGTTGCGGGCTGAAAGTAGGAGAAACATGCAGACTGCGCTGGCGGGAAATTGATTTAAAAGGTAACGTGCTGAATATCGAAGGGCGCAGAGCAAGAAAGCTCCCGTTGCCGCCCGGCCTGATTCCGGTGTTAACCAGAGGTGTCGCCGAATGTTCCCCTGACAGCTATATTTTTCAAGGGCGCAAGCGAGATACGCATTTAAGCACTCGTATGGCCGAACTGATTTTGCGGAAAGCTGTCAGAAAAACAGAAATACCCAAAGTTATATCATGCATGACCTTGCGTCATACATATGCCGTACATCAGCTTGAGAATAATAGAAACGTTCGCGAAGTACAGGAACTGCTCGGCCACAAATCCATAGAAACGACACTACTGTATCAGCGCTGTATGCTGCCGAAGCTCGATAAGACCCCGCTCGGCATGGTTCGTGAGCTGATGGGCAATAAACCGAACCAACAGACAAAACCGAACAAAGAATCACGAAAAAACATATCACCACTATTAATACCAAAAACATCGTCTCTAGAAGGGCTTCAGCTTCCGTTCATAGATGACAGCACAATGTCATTAAAGGAGCGAAGCAGGGAATTTTATCAAACAATCAAAATAAGACTGCGCGAAAGATTTCTTACATAACTCCGCAAACCCTTAAAGCATCAGTATTTAGTCGGAAACAATGCCCCGGTCTGTGCATTAATGCCGTGAAACAGAGACAATCCTCTGTCTGACTATCAGAAACACCGCAAAACATGGAATTGCCCTAAAGATGAGCTTGCGCTTGAACAGAAATAAGAATAATTTCTTCATAATGAGAAGAAAAATCGCCATTTCGCTAATACAGATATTGCAATATCAATCCAAACCTGTATTAACGAAATGAAACCGTATAATACTTATGTTCGATGCATGAGATGAAGAAGCGATACATATTGCAGATGCTCGCCTTGCTCCTGCTTGTCGGCGGGTGTCGTGCCCCAACCGCGACGGGTTGGAAGACCGTTGTGGATAAGGACGGCAACGTGACCCTGATGGACCCAATGATGCAGGATGTCCTCGCATCCAAGAAGCCAAACCCAACGCAGGAATCGCTGGACGCCATGCTGGCGCAAGCGACGCGCATTCGCGTCATGAGCGCGGGTATGTCGGGAACCGAGTTGATTGTCATGAGCACCAACGAGTCTGCGCAAGCCGAGGTCTTGCTCGACACGTCGGACAAGCAACAGGTCACGGAATTCCGCGACCTGCTGAAGATTGTCGACGACACAGATACCTCCGGTCACTGCATGTGCCTCGGCTGGCCGACCCTCGAGTTCTACGCGGGAGACCGCGTGATTGCCAGAGTCGGGATGCATCATGGTCGCAGCATCAGGTGGGCGAAATGGAAGTGGGATGCCGACCTCAAGAACAACGTTGCGTTGCTCGATTGGCTTGCAGCCAACGGAGCGCCGCAACCCAAGACGTCATACGACGCCGACTTGGCACGCGCTGCTGACCAACAGCGCAAGTACCAGCGATGGCTGGACGCCATCCCTGCCGGCCTCCGTGCTCGTTGGGACGAAATCGTTTGGCATATCAGCCCACCATTCGAGCCCACTGACGATACCATTACTGATCTGATGAACATCCTCAGGCATGATCTCCCTGACCCCCAGCAACAGGTGCTTGTGCTTCTCGATTGGCACAGTCACGGCGAAGGAGGCTGGAACGGCGTGCCCATCCATGAATACGTGCCAGCACACATGCTCCTGCGGATCGAAACGCCCATACTCGTCAGCACTATCGAAGCGCATGAGTTGACACAAGCGCAGATCGAGGGCGCATCCCGGTTCTTCATCTCATGCATCGAACATAAGTATTATAC
>JBHORK010000091.1:0-10013 GCA_042565725.1 Verrucomicrobiota bacterium | reverse complement strand
ACGCCGCGCAGACGGCGAAACTAGGCTTTTTCAGTGTCGACTATTATATCCTTTGTAAGGGATTTCTGGACTTTTTTTCTTGATAATTTAACATAAGCAGCTTATGATAATAATGAAAATGAAAACAGTACCGAAAACAATAAGCGAATACTTCGCTGATATTGGCAGCAAAGGTGGATCCGTGAGCCGGCGTGTTCTGATGTCTGAGGATGCCAGGAATATGGTAAGGGTGCGTGAGGCACGTCGGGCCTATCGCAAATATCACACACAATGTTTCTGGTACATGCCGGCAGACGCAAAAATAAAGTTGTCGGATGTACCGGAAATTGTACGTGGACTTAAGAAAAATGGAGGACGGCGGGGTTTTCTGCTCGCCGCAAAGTTATGCCGATAACCGAATTTCAAAACGAGATTCTAAGAACGATAGCAGCAAACCGGAGTCCAGAAAGCTATCTTGCCGGTGCTACTGTACTTCATTCCTCTACCAGTAGCCCCAGGTTTTCTCAGGATCTTGATTTCTTTCATGATCTCGAAGAGAGTATAGCGGTTAGCGCGGAGACTGATGCACAAACCCTGCGGAGCTCGGGTTTTGGTTTGGAATGGATTCTTCGTACTCCTGCTTTTTTTCGTGCTTTAGTATCCAGGGAAGAGAAAAGCATTAGAATCGAGTGGGCGCAGGATAGCGCGTTTAGATTTTTCCCTGTTCAGGAGGATGCTGTATGCGGGTATCGTTTACATGAAGCAGATGCCGCAGTGAACAAGATGCTGGCCTTTCTGGCGCTTTTGACCACATTTATACTGGTCAATATTTTGCCTAAACTGGCCAGTGTTCTGCACAGCTATGCCTAGCCCGCTTGTGGAGGGTTGCTACGCAAATCCCCCAAAAAATCCCAAGCCTTGCTGTTGTTATTAAATATTAGTAAAGTTATTGGACATGATGCTCAGGTGTAAAAAGATATTGTTTTCACTTTTGTTGGTTCTTTTGTCTGTGTTGCCTGCAGAAGCCAGCCTGGATATTCTGATAATAGGTTCCTCGCAAACTCTCGATACGTCTGAAAAAGCTTTTTCGCCCGTTAACATTGCGGAACAGCTTCAGAATATTCTTAAGAAAGATCCTCTTGTTAGAGAACCGGTTAATGTGGTTGTTGATAGCTATTATCGAAGCTCGGATGATGTGGTAACGGGCTATGGCGATCGCAAGGTTACATGCTATGTCCACACTCTGGTGCAGCATTATTACTGGCCCGAAGACCGCACCAATATGTTGAAAAATTTACGCGGACAGGCAGGAACAGACTGGGATTATGTGATTATGATGGATGATCCTTATATGTTAGCCAATGTTCCGGGTTATCACGCCGAAGGTGTTAATTTAATTGCGGCCGAAGTGTTGAAAGGAGAGGCTGTACCGCTTCTGCTTATGCAATGGCCGGATCCTTCATCATCTTTTTCAGTTAAGCATTTTGGCGAAATAAGTTACCGCGTAGGGGATGGCGCCGGAGCAACAGTAGTGCCTGCAGGCTATGCGTGGGACACATTGAAAAGGAAGGATACCCATGCCAATCATCCAACACCTCGCGGTGCATACCTTGCCGCGGCTTGCATATATAGTGAGATTTTCAATCGCAGTGCTGCCCATTCGAGATACATTTATAACAATCCTATAGCCGATCAAGCATGGCGTACCGTTAAGACCGAACGGGGCAAGGTCCATTATAAAGGCAATTATTCGTTTATATCGCCAATTTGTTTCGGCAAGAACTTTGATCGACATTGCGATTACAATCATAGCGGAACCAGTACTGAATCGGGAACATCGCGAAATTTACAAATTCTGCTCCAGAATATGAAGATGTCGTATAAGCTGCATCAGATTGTATTCAAGAAAATCGTGCCGATGGAAGTACGGCCGAGCGATTTTAATTACGGACGCAGTTGGGGGTACGAACCTGGTAAACGGTACAACCCCGATCCTGCCGTATCGGAGATATCCTATGCGTACGCGTTTCAGGATTCGGGCAAAGATAATGCGGCTTCACTGAGCCATCGGTACTCTATCGATAAACGAGGTGACTTCCGCCCCGGTACGGAAGGGCGGGTAATACGTGATATACTTACTAAGAAAGAACTGGTAAAAGGAGCACGATGTGTTCCCGATCGAATTATGTGGTGCAAAATGTATGATCTGGATCCCACATATAAAGCTGTTCACGGGCATAAAACAGAATATTACCTCGCCTGTACAGCCGCCTATATGCTTACAAGCCTGTCCGGACGATGTCCGATAGCTGATGAACCGCTTAACCGTGAGAGCAGCGAGTGGGATTCCTGGCTGGGCTCAGTAGTCGGCTATAAAACCGCTGTGCGAATGTCTACCCTGAAAGGACGGGCTTCCGGTTTCCAGGTATTGCCGTCATCAGCCACTTTTACAAAATTGATTCTTTCGGAAGGCCTGGACACTGAAAATATGACAGTAAAGTTCCGTCTTGCGCCTATAAAAGATGTTACTGTTAAAGTTTCGATAGACGCTCCGGGCGCCGCGTCAATAAACACCCCCACAACTCTTCTCTTTACGCCGAAAAATTACGAGACCCCTCAAACAGTAACAGTCAAAGCCCTGCCGGGTACCGATTATTACGCGCCGTTCAATGTCGTCTTCAAAACGACATCGGACGATCCTGTGTATAATAATTTATATGATCAATGGAAATATACAGTCATACGTACTTCGGAAATGTCTGTTGCCGGCAGCGGTAATACGATATCAGCAGGGGACAATACGCCTTCCTCGTCCGATCATACGGAGTTCGGTTATGCTAAGCCGCGATCATCTACTGTTACGCGTGAGTTTACGATATCCAACAGCGCTGACAGCAAAATGGATCTTGAGCTGAGCGGAACACCAGCGGTTAGCATAAAATCAAAGAAGCCGGATTTTACGGTTCTTAAGCAGCCGGCCAAGACAAAGATAGCGCCGGGTTCAAGCGAGACATTCAGTATTAAATTTAATCCGGGTTCTACAGGAATGAAATCGGCTGAAGTCAGCATTGCGAATAATGATCATGACGAAAATCCATATACATTTACTATCCAGGGCGCGGGTGTGACTGATATACCAATCGTGAATAACAAGCTTGGCGCGACAAATATAGTTGATAACGATGCTGAATTACGGGGAACCCTTACTGATGGGCTTTACTCGGGCATATATGTTTACTGGGGTAAAAGCGATGGCGGTACAACACCGTCACGGTGGGATAATGTAAATGAGCTGCACGGTATCGCACAGGGCGATTTTTCTCTTGATTTAGATGACCTTGATTTCGACACGACATATTATTATAGGGTCTTTGCAACCAACGCGGCCGGCGCAAGCTGGGCGCCGGCAAGCTCCAGCTTTACTGCCGATTATGAGCTTCAGCCGGTCGACAACTTTGTTGTACATCGCGGCGTTCTAACGCAGGCGGCAGGCGAAATCAAAGCTACACTTAGAAACGGCGTCGATTATAAGCTGGATCCTTCGACAACCACAGCTAATGCCTTCATACGGATCGTTAATTCACACTTTGTCGGCGGGGGCAATACGCCCACCAATGCAAACATATCAGGCAGCAGTGAATTCGTATACATAGCCAATCCGAAGAACCTCTTGACCAGTGTGGACTTTGTTCGACCCGCTGCTGATCCCAGAAAGAACAAGAACGTGGGCCTGACGGTGTTTTGGGAGTTGATCGAATATATCGGACCGGCTGGCGGACCAAATGAGATAATCGTCAGGGACCATAATGTTATTACGGGTAAGGACAAAAATGAACTTGTTTTAACAGGGCCCGTTTTGAATGCCATTTCCGATACTAATCGTGTGGTTGTGTTCATTGCGGGGCAATTGAGGGATATGCATACTGCTGAAATTAATGCATCCAGACAACCTGTATTCACAAGAGTGCAAAGAGGCTGGAATCCGCCGCGTGTCAGCTACGCGGTAGTTGAGTTTACCGGTTCCAACTGGAAGAACATCCAGCGTATGGAGCATACTCTCAGCAAGGACAGAAAAGAAGAGGTCAAACCTATTGAAGCTGTAGATCCCGTCAGAACCTTTATGCATGTTCAGCATCGGTCGCGATCCAGGTTTACCGCCCCTATGAAGCAGACAATGGGAGTGTGGCTCAGTGGTCCCGGGAAACTGTCATTTATGGGACAGCAGACTGATGAAACAACCGTTGCTGTGGTATGGCTGATCGAGAATAAAGAGTTTCATCCGCGTATGAGGGCAAAGGTGCAGCATTTGACATCTTCTCATTCCGGGAATCCGGGTTTGTATGGTCCCGAGGTATGGACCAAACGCATAAATCCTGTCAGAGCGATGAGCAATGCTTCTGTAATGGGCATGGCAGCTCAATACATATTGGGCCGTACTGAAAGTTCCGATGGTTCAATCGTCAGTCCCAGTCTTACGGCTGTTGACGAGGTAACTCTATGGCAGGCAACAGCAGAGACTGATGTGGATTGCTGGTTTTCTGTGGTGGAATGGCCCAGAGGCTCTAAATCTATATCCAGAGACCGGGATATACGGAGAAGATAACGTTGAGATTATAGGCTAAGGTATGTAGCGCAGACGAACTGATGTTATAATGTGCTATTCCTCTTTCTTTTCTTCTTTTTTGACGCCCAAGGTGATTGAGATTTCTTTGATGCCAGTGAATTTGACGTGGTCATCTTTTGGTAGCAAAACAAAGACACCTGTGACCGTGACTTTCTTTTTGTCCCAGTCTTTCAGGTCGTTATGCTTAAGCTTGAGCAATGATAGTGTTTTCTTTTTTATCTCCAGTGTCCAGAGGGTTCTGCCGTCTATTTTTGTATCCTTGTCCGGATTTATGTAATAGTTGTTTTCTTCCTGAACATAAAAAGTTCCGACAAACGTCACGGATACATCTTCCCGGTTACCCTTTTTGGCGGAAGGAGCTTCCGTTTCCGAGTCTTTTTTCTTTTTTGAGTCTTTTTTCTTTTTTCCCGCGAAACAGGTGTCAACGGCTGTGAACATTGTTATGGCGAATACCGACAGCATCAGGATGGATAAAAAACGTTTCATTAGATTCAAGCCTCCTTGTTTAAAGTTTGCATAAGTATGCTTCCAGAACAAATTAAGATGCAAGGGGAATTTCGCCGAAGACTACAATTCTTTATTCCCGCATGCGTTATCTCTGATCGACAGGTTTTCAACCCGCTTATATGCGGGTTAAGGCCGATACTGCTTGATAACTTCAAACATGGCCAGCAGGTTGTCTGTTGGTATGTTTGCGACGATGTTATGGATAGTGCAGAAAACGAATCCGCCGCCCTGACTGAATATTTCGATGCGCTGTTTGACTTCTTCTTTTACTTCGGCGGGGGTTCCGAATGGAAGGGTTTTCTGGGTATCAACACCGCCGCCCCAGAATGTTATACGGTCGCCATATTTTTTCTTCAATATTTGCGCGTCCATATCTGCCGCTGAGCATTGTACCGGGTTGAGTATATCGAAACCTGCATCTATTATATCGTTTATCAGCGGTTTAATTCCTCCACAGCAGTGCATAAACGTTTTCCACGGTGTGTTTTCATGTATCCAATCGTGGACCCGTTTCTGATAGGGCAGGTAAAGGTCACGGTATTGTTCCGAAGAAAGGAATGGTCCGTTCTGCGTCCCGAAATCCGTACCGTTGGTTTGAATAACGGTGATTTTATCGCCAACGGCTTCATATAATCGTTTTAAGTTCTCAACGGCTATTTCCGCCTGCTTATCAAAAACAGTTTTAATATAATCTTTCCGTATGACCGTGCTGATATACCATTCTTCGAGATCGCGAATGCCTTTAGGGTGCTTAAGCCACGTTGCGGGAACCAGTGCGATGTCGCCGAATGTCAAACCGCCGAACGAACAGAAAAGCGCTCTGTCGGTTTCAGCATACAGTCTATCTGCTTCTTGTTTGTAGTGTGCCAGCTCCTCGTCCGAAATGATTGAGAATTCCTCAAGGTTATCTTCAGGATCCAATTTATCTTCTTCTATAGGGTCTTGCCTTGTGATTGCATCAAAGAAATGACCGCCTTCCGGCATTCTGGCGCAAGGCCCCACGGATTTGTCGCCTTCGGGATATTGCAGAATATCACCATTCTCTTCCGGTTCGGTATTGAACAAACCTGCCGCCAGAACAGGGGTTCCGTCGTGCATGGTCCATTCCTTCCAGTCTTTTTGAGAGAATCCGAACATGGTCCCTGTCCCCGCGACAGAGACACAATCCAGGCCCAGCGCATCCTGCAGGTCCGGCTTGATCTCGCCGAGCATCTGATAAGGTTCAACCACCTTTACCGGTGTGCCTTCTTTGTCCAGTCCCAATGCCTGGCGGAGTTTGTAAACGATGCTTACCGCTATTCCTGTTTGAAATCCGCCGCCGAAGTCCACAGGCAGGATATCAGGCTCCTTATGATTCAGCGCTGTCTGTATGCGTTCACGTGCTTTCATGTCTTTTCCTTCATTTATTTGCCTGTTCTGTAATAAATTGTGTCATAATACGGTTTCTTGTTGCACTGGCGGAACGCATTTCGCGGGAAAAATTAGCGTCGATTTCACCTCGTCTACCGGGTTGTCGCATCGGACGCGTATACAGATACAGACGACCAATGCGACGCCCCGCCATCCGAGGTAAACTTGCCGCTAATTTTTCCCGGCCCTCGCAAACTCGGGCAACGAAATGCGTCCCGCGGAGCATCTCCGTCTCCCGACGGATGGGCTTATTAAGCATACCCCCGGTTCTTCATTATTTACAATGCTTCTGATTAAAAGCTTAAAAGTCTTCCGTTAAGTTTTTGATACTATTTATTTGCCGGCTCTACCTTTATGTTGTCAAAAAGGTTGTTGTGGTAACTCGTGCCGAGATGGATCGGCCCGACCGTTTTCAGTTCGGCATTCACGGCAACAACAGAAACGCCATCGATAAAGCTTTCTATGCGCTTTTGGGAAACAGTAATCTGAAGTGTATGCCAGCGGGTTTTATCAAAGTTTTGAATAGTACCGGATGCGAGCTGTGTTATGTCGCGCCAGCTCTCCTTGGTTTTGTCGACTTTTATGGTAATTACTTTCCATTCACCATGTTCGTTAACGATAAACCGGTATTCCGGCGCGCGCCGGCTGTGTCCACCGCCAATTTCCACATCGCCGCCTGCTATTTTTACATCCACTTTGCACGTAAAGCTTTTCCATTCAACACCGCCTACAATTGTCCATGTTGTTTCCCAGTCGCGTTTGGCCCATATTTTACCTGTTTGCGGAGTGATCTGAGCTAAGCACTTGTTGCCGTTTACTTCAGCAACTTCAAAGGTTCCTTTCTGATCGGAAAAGTATTTTGGCGTATCGCCGACCTTGTAACTTTCGAAATCTTCAGAATACGGGAAGGGGAAGGGTGTGTTTTCCGGTATAGGGTGCGGCGGCTTTCCTTTTTGCTGTCCTGTGGTTGTGGTCAGGGAGTAAAAGGATTTTTCTTCTAATTGGACCGTAAACTTTCCTTTTTTCACAGGAACTGATTCTTTTTGGATAAATTGCTCTTTCTCATTGGAATGCCAGACATTAATTCTTTTTGCTGAAAGGCCGCCGGTGATTGTGCCGTTGAGTGTAACCGGTTCATCCGTAGATATGATCATGCTCCAGTTATCGCTTTGGGTGTCTCGTATTGTAACGTAACTTCCTAACCATGTGTTAGTGGTAAACTGACCGCATGCTTCGTTAAGATATCGCCAGCCCGGTTCTGTAAACTGGCCGTAATGCGCTGTTACCCAGACAGCAGGCCAGATTGCATAATAACCCGACCAGGGAGTGTCCGCGCCGAGTGTTCCGACATTTTTATAGTTGATGCAGTTGTAAATAGAATCGAACGGACTCCACATCTGGTACTTGGTTACACGGTCGCGGCAATAAAGCTGGTTGAATGACTGCAGTATCCATGACGCGTGTTTCCAGTTTTCTCCGCCATAGCTCCAGTCTTCACTGGCCCATAACGGTTTTCCCGTGGCTTTGACTTTTTCCGGCGCCCGTCTTTCAGGTTTTTCGATATCAACCTGCTGCCCGACACCGTACCCGTTGAGATAATGGTATCCGACCGCATCTACAACTTTCTCATATTCGGGATCCCATTCGAATTCATTGAAAATCTTCCAGAAACCTCCGTTGTGATCTGGAGTTTGTATTTTTACATGTTCATAACCGGCGGCATCCATTCTTTTTCGCAGTAGTTTTACCCATTCCCTGTCGGTCCCGGATTCATTCATTGCGGCCGCAACCCAGTCGATCTCCATGTCCCATTGTTTTCTCGCAACGTCTAGGAAAGCTACAAAATAATCAGCGCTATCTTCAGTAAATGGTCTGCCTTTGACATTATTATTTGTTGTCCAATGCGGGAAAGACCATGGGAGATAGTCGAGAATAATATCGGGATTACGTTTTCGGGCCTCTTTCATCAGCCAGAACTCGTATCCTCTTGATTTCGGGTTCTTCAGTTCTTCTTTGGTAATAGCGTGGCTTGGTTCAGAGCCGCAGGTTGAGTTTTCGCCGCCGCCCATTTCGACTTTCAAATGCTGAAAGCCTGCCCCGAATTTTGGCTTGAACAGATAATCCAGAACATCGCTCCTGTATGGTTCAGGATAATCAATAAGCAGTCTCGAAGATGCCCCGGCACTGACCCCGCCGATTCCTTCATATGTTCTGCCTTTGTAATTACCGTTGATCTCTATATTGACTTCAACCGCCCCGGAAAGACGTGTAGTCATAAACAGGATAAAGGTCATAACAAATGTTCTTGTTGCAATACGCATGATGTTTCTTTCTTTATTTTGACAGGATTAACAGGATGTACCAACCTACGCCAAGGCTTCGGCTTGGCAGGTAGGATGAGAAGAAGAAATTGTAATTTTCTCAATCATACGGTTAAAACCGTATGATTGAGAATTCTTTATCCCGTTGATCCTGTTTATCCCGTCTAAAAATTCTTCATACTTTTACCAGAAAATCGCATAGAATATAGCAACGGCGATAATTACCAGTACACCCGCCAATTTAACTTCCGGTGCTGTTTTAAGATCCATTTCTTTTCTGACGGGTAATACCTTAGGTTCTTTCAGCGGCGCAATAAGGGTCATTGCCCCCATAACAATACAAAGGACCACAAACGCAATGGCCACCTGAATCAGGAAATGCATTGTTATTAATGGATCACCGGGGATTTTGCTGAATAGTCCCTGACGGCTGAAAAACTGAAGAAGACCATACAGAACAGGTCCGCCCACAAGCGCTACAGCACCTGCCGGAGCAGGCGCCCGTTTGACAAGAAAACCGAAAAGGAAAGCCGCAACAACACCCGGCCAGATATAGCCCTGGAACTGTTGTATGAAATTAAAGACACCTTTAAACCTCGGATCGTCCAGGGCCGGCGCCATCAGGCAGCCGACAATAACAAAAACAATGGTCATAATACGGCCAAGCAGAACAAGCTGTTTTTGTGGAGCTTTGCGGTTGATCATGCGGTGAAAGACATCCATTGTGAATATTGTTGAGGCCGAATTCAGCATGGAAGCCAGAGAACTGATAACAGCGCCCGCAATGGCCGCGAACATGAAACCTTTCATTCCCATCGGGATAAGATTCTTTATTAATGTAGGGAACGCCTCATCCGCGCGTGCCATTTGATCGCCGTAGAGCTGAAAAGACATGATTCCGGGCATTACAATTGCAAATGGGACAAGGACCCAGAGCGCACCGGCGAAAATAACTCCAAGCTGACCGTCCCGAAGTGTTTTAGCAGCCAGGTTCCGCTGAACTATAAACTGGTTCAATCCGCAGTAATACAGAATCACAATGCCCATGCCGGAAAGCACACCTGTCCACGGAAGTTCCGGATGATTGGCGGGAAGTATCATATGCAGTTTATCAGCGTTTACTGTGGAAAAGCTTTCCCACCCGCCGCAGGCCTTCAGACCGAGACAGAATG
>JBHORK010000090.1:0-10225 GCA_042565725.1 Verrucomicrobiota bacterium | reverse complement strand
ACTCAGGGAATTAGAGTATAAAATAATGGAAAACAACCACGATTCCATGTCACTCCATCATTTCCTGTTCCAAGGCCTCTTCGCCTTCCTCTTCGACACCCTCGATTTCGTCTAATTTATCAACGCCCTTTGATCTGCTTCTAAACCGGGTATAATCCTCTTCAAAATTCATTTCGATTTCACCGGTCGGACCGTTACGCTGTTTTGCGACATCTATTATAGCCAATTCTTTTTTTTCGTATTGAGGGTCTGATTCATATTTACATGGCCGCCGCAACATGCATACCACATCGGCGTCCTGTTCGATAGCGCCGGAATCCCTGAGATCGGACAACTTTGGTTTACCAAGCTTGTCACGCTGATCCGGAGCACGACTTAGCTGGCTTAATACCAGCACAGGAATTTTGAGCTCTTTTGCCATGGATTTTAAATGGCCTGATATCACGGATGTCTCTACCTGGCGGCCCTGTCTGGCATATTCCCTGGAATGAAGAAGCTGCAGATAGTCAATCACTATCAACTGAATATCATGTTTTTTCTTCATCCGGCGAGCTCGTGCCCTGAGCTCCAGGACATCTAACCCTCCAGTGTCATCGAGAAACATCTGTGCTTTCGACAAAACCGAAGCCGCCTGCGCAAGTTTACCATGAGCTGTCGCAGAATTGGCATAGCCTTGGGTAAGCTTAAATGACGACACTCCGGCATGAGAACAAAGCATTCGTAACACAAGAGCATCCATAGACATTTCCAAACTGAAAACACCTACCGGCCTGGGAGTCTTATCAGCGCCCTTGCCCAAGGCAACATTTTCGGCGATATTCATTGCCAATGAAGTCTTACCCATTGACGGTCTTGCTGCCAAGACAACCATTTCACTCGACCTCAAACCCAAAAGAACTCTGTCAAGATCTTCGAAGCCAGTGGAAATGCCGCTTAAGCCATGTTTTGTGTCGAGGATCTTTTCGACATGTTTCATGGTCTGCTTAACGGACTTCTCCCATGACAACACAAATCCATGCTGGCGTTCCGTTATATCCAGAAACGCCTGCTCCACGCGGCCCAACACAAGATCCGCGCTTTCTTCAGATACAAAACACGACCTCTCAGCTTCTTGAGCGCAGTTGATAACACATCTCAACAAATGTTTTTGACGAATAATATCAATATAATATTCGGCATGCGCCGCTGTCGGCGTAGAGTCAATGAGACGGTCCAGAAAAACCGCTCCGCCAATACTATCAAGCCTGCCGGATGTTTTGAGACGTTCAGTAACGGTCAATACATCAATAGCAGCGCCCTGTCCTACCATGTCCAACATTGCCTCAAACACGTATCTATGTGCTGGAACATAAAAGGATTCGGACACAATCTGGCGTTCGATACAGATATCCATTACTCTGGCAGAATCAAGAAGGATGGAGCCCAGCACACCTTTTTCGGCTTCCTCGCTATAAGGCGGAACCCGGTCGGTCTTCTTCGCGGGCGGAGAAGAAACAGATTCGGTGGCCATTCTGATTATTCCTCAACAATCCACACCTTGACAGTAGTTTCCACATCAGGATGCAGGCTGATTTTAACATCAAAAACACCTAATTCCTTGATCGGACTATCCAGCAGAATTTTGTGTTTTTCTATTTCTTCAAATCCCTGAGACTTTAAAGCTTCTGCAATATTCACGTTTGTGACTGAGCCAAACAGCTTTTCGTCTTTACTTACTTTAACAGGAATCGTACACGATACATCTTTAAATTTAGCAGCGTATTCGCGGGCAACGGCAAGTTCTGCCTCCCGCACTTCTTCCCGCTCACGACGTATTTTTTCCAGACGTTTCCTGGTTTCTCCCGAAACCGGGGCCGCTAATTTTTTCGGGAAAAGATAATTCCTTGCGTAACCATCCGCAGCAACAACGACATCACCTTCTGAACCCAGATCAGTAACATCTGTCATTAGTAAAACTTCAATAGACATAACCACCCACTTTTCTACTTATTTTAAGGTACTAATTCCATAACCCTTGCCCGGCGAACAGCGCGTTTTATCTGCCTTTGCTGTCTAGCTGTCGCACCGGTAAGACGAGCCGGAATGATTTTACCGTGTTCCGTAACAAACTTACCCAGTAAATCATAGTTACGGGGATCTATTTCAGATACCCCTTCCAGATGACGCGATTTCTTTCTGGGCGGCATATCATCTGTTTTTCTCGATCTACCACCATCGCGTTTATTCTTCATTGTGGACCGTTTTACTTTTTTCCTAGCCATATTCTTTTAATTTTCCCTTCTCTTAAAACTTAAGCGATAAGCAGACTAACCTGAATTATTCGCATACGCGAATAATTCACCCTTCCGGGGCCGTGATGTCGTTGCCAGGCAACGACAAACGGGGCTAGAAAGGCATATTGTCTTCGTCACCTGAATGATTTTCTGTCGCCTGGTCCTGCGGAGGAGCCTCCTGCTTTTCTCCTTCTGCATTGCCTGCCTGAGAATCCTGAAACTCAGCACGTTTGGGGCTGCCCAAAAACTGCACACGATCAGCACGAACCCGCAATTTATTTCGTTTTTCGCCTTGCTTATTCTCCCACTGGTCAAATTGAAGCCGTCCTTCTATCAGAACAGGTGATCCTTTCGAAAGATATTCCGCGCAAGTCTCCGCCTGCCTCCTCCACACGACTACATCAACAAAGCATACACTTTCAACCTGTTTACCCGCCTTGCTCTTGTACTTTTCGGAAACAGCCAGCCCCATTTTAGTAACCGCCACTGACGCCGAATCCTCTTTGCCAGGCGTCCAGCTCAACTCAGGATCTCTGGTCAAATTCCCCACTAAAATAACCTTATTAAAGCTAGCCATTACTGTCTGCCTCCTTTTCAGAATTATCGACAATATTTTCGTTGATCGACTTCTTGCAGCCACACACAATCTGGCACCGCAACACATCATTGTTCGTTTTCAATTTCTCTTGAAGATCAGATACCTTTATGGCATCCATGCTGAAATCCACTCTGGCATATTGTCCCGCGTTGCGCCTGTTTATGGATCTTGAGAAAGAGCGTTTTCCCAACAAATGCGTATCCTTTACAACGCCATTCATTCCGGTTATTTCATCGCATACCGTGGTGGTTACAAGCTTCTGTACGTCTTCACTCTTAAGTGAATCGTGGAAAATAAATAATGCTTCGTATGATTTCATTGATCCTTCTTTATCTTTTTAATTTGTTTATTGTCTGTGTTCAAGCGCCTGTTAAATTCGGCCATCGCCGCATCAACTCCGGATTCCAGAATACTCTGTACTGCCCGAGCCGCGTACTGGACCATTTTCTGCGCGTCCTTCTTTTCCTCTGATGAAAACGGCGCTAACACATGCTCTGTCAGCCCGCCTCTCGCGTTATTTCGTCCAATCCCTAATCTTACGCGTATAAATTCTTCGCTTCCTGTCAGGTTAATTATTGACTCAAGGCCTTTGTGTCCCCCGCTGCCGCCGCGAGCCCTGATTCGAATATGCCCCAGATCCAAATCCGCATCGTCCAGAACCACTATTATGTCCGACAAGTCCAGCTTCCAGTATTTCAACATGCGGATTACTGTCGACCCGCTATTATTCATATATGCCTGCGGCTCTACCAGCAGAATCTTTTCTTTTTCCGCCCCGTAAAAAGTCTTCCCTATACGAGCTGAGAGTCGAAAGCTTCTTTTAAGCACACATACCCATTCCGAAGCTAATTCTTCAACAACTGCAAACCCAATATTGTGAGGGGTGTGCCTGTAGCGGTTACCCGGATTACCTAAGCCAACAATAATCTTCACGTGTGATTCTATTCTTTATTTATCACTCTGTTTTTGCTTGTCGGATTCGCCCTTTTTCTCCTCTTGTCCGGCAGCGGCTTTATCCGAACTTTCTTCTTTCTTCTCCCCCTCTGTTTCGCTGATTACTGCCGGCTCAGCCCCTTCTTCCCCTTCCTCGGCTGCTTCCGGCACAACTTCTTCTTCCACACTCGGAGCAGACACGCTGGCCACTACCATTTCATCTTCTGTCAATACAGTAAGCTTAGAATCCACAATCAGATCTTTCACCATCAGAGTGTCTCCAATTGCCAGCGACGAAACATCTGCTTCTACAGTCTCCACGAGATCACCCGGCAAACATTCCACGTTCAGCTCTCTCTGCAGTTGTTCTAACACGCCGCCCTCCTGAGAAACGCCGACAGGCTCACCAACAAGAGTGACAGGAACATTTACACGCATCTTTTGGGTCATCGACACCTCGATAAAATCCACATGCAGAACGTCATCGGAGATGGGGTCGTGCTGCACTTCTTTAAGTAAAACTTTTTTAGCTTTACCGCCATTGAGCTTCAGGTCAAGAATCAAGCTTTCGCTCCTGTGATGTTTAAGCATAACGGTAAAGTCATGGAAATTCATCTGTATCAACTGGGATTTTTTTTCATCACTATTGATGATAATGCCCGGAAGTATTCCTTCTTTTCTCAAACGCCGGACAACACTGCTGCCGGACACTTCTCGTTTCGACACAATAATCTCGTTTTTGATGATATCTTTATTTTTCATTTGTTTTCCACTATAAATAATGATGTTACAGATTTGTTTTCGTGAATTCTCAATATAGACTCTCCAAGCAGATCTGCTACCGAAAGCACGTTAATCGGAAACCCCTGCGTATCGATTAACGGAACAGTATCGGTAACAACC
Source organism: Verrucomicrobiota bacterium (assembly GCA_042565725.1). Classification (GTDB taxonomy): domain Bacteria; phylum Verrucomicrobiota; class Kiritimatiellia; order UBA8416; family JBHORK01; genus JBHORK01. The sequence continues at coordinate 5,518 of JBHORK010000090.1, read as the reverse complement.
ATTTCCTTGATATCCGATTTCTTCAGTCGATCAATGCCCTGAGATATAATCATAGCGTGTGTTACCGCCGCGTATATATTCTTAGCGCCATTTTCCTTAAGAACCTGCGCCGCGGAACACAACGTGCCGGCCGTTAAAGTAAGATCATCCACCATGATCGCATCACACCCTTTTACGTCACCTACCAACGAAAACGCCTCTACTTCCGTTGGGCTTTTTCTTTGTTTCGCGATAATTGCCAACCCGCAATTCAGCATTTGAGAATACGCATGAGCGGCTTTCACGCCGCCGATATCGGGCGCGATAACCACTGGATTTTTAAGTTTTTTTTCTCTTAAATGCTGTACGAAAACCGGGGCTGCATAAAGATGATCTACCGGGATATCAAAAAATCCCTGGATCTGCTGAGCATGCAGGTCAACCGTCAGCAGGCGGTTAGTACCAGCTGCCACCAGGAGATTCGCAACCAGCTTCGCGGTGATTGGCACTCGTGGCTGGTCCTTACGATCCTGTCGCGCATAACCGAACATAGGCAACACCGCAGTGATTCGAGCAGCCGAAGCACGCTTTAAAGCGTCAATCATTATCAGAAGCTCCATCAGATTCTCATTTGGCGGCGTGCATGTGGACTGAACTACAAAGACATCTTTGCCCCGTATGTTCTCTTTTATCTTAACGAATATCTCCCCGTCAGGAAAACGGCTGATAGCAATCTCGCCCAGATTCATCTTCAGATAATCCGCAATACTCCGGGCAAGCTTCGGATTTGAATTGCCTGAAAATATTTTCATAATTCAATAATTCTTTCTTCGCTCTACATCAGTCTAAGCATCCACTGGCTGCCCGACTAGGACTTGAACCTAGACTCAGGCCTCCAAAGGGCCGTGTGCTACCATTACACCATCGGGCAAAGTGGTTGCCACCCTACTCCAAATGGAGGCCCCAAGAGCTTTATTAACAAGTTTCTCTATTTCACGCGCCTGTTTTTCATCAGCACCCAGGCCAAAAACCGACGCTCCGCTACCCGATAATAAAACTCCAATTGCCCCCGCTTTTTTCAATTCTTCAGCAATTATCTCAATTAAGGGATATTTCCTGAAGACAGTCTTCTCCAAGCTATTAAACAGGGATTTTGCAACCAGTTCAACATTCCCGTCTTTTACAGCGGAAACCATACTACTAACTGGTATTACATTGGAAGTCAAGACTGAGCTGTATCTGGAATAAATGTCCCCTGTAGATACACCAAAACATGGATTAACAATAACAATCCATAATCCCGTATTGTCCCTGTCTACAGCTATTGGCGCAATCTTTTCTCCCAATCCTTCCATGCGCAGGGTCCCTCCGCAAACCATCGCCGGCACATCACACCCCAGCTTTAAACTGATTTCTGAAAGTCTTTTCCTGGGCAAACCAAGGTCCCACAACTGGTTTAATCCTATCAAAACTGCCGCCGCATCAGCACTGCCGCCGCCTAACCCTCCGCCAACAGGAATATTCTTTTTAATCTGTATTTCTGCACCACACGAACAACCCGTTTCCTGCTGTAACAGCCTTGCCGCCTTTGTTGCCAGATTATCTTCATTATTTATTAACCGCATTTCGTCATTATTCGACAATGCATCGCTGTCAATAATTGTTCTTACATCCTTGTCGGTTCTTTCCAGGGCAAGAACGTCATATAAAGATACCGGCACCACAATACTGCGAATATCGTGATACCCGTTATTCCTCACACCCAGGACCTCAAGATAAAGGTTCACCTTGGCCGGGCTCTTAACATACAGCCTTTCCAACTGATTAGACATGCGCGCGCAATTATCACACAGGCACATGCATGTCAAGCATACGATAAGATAAAGATGTGAGATACGGGGAAGAAGTAGAGAGAAGAGAGGGTTATAATTCAGAATGCGAAATGCGAGATACGCTTCACGAGATACGAGATACGGGATACCTGCCCCGCAGTGCTACAGCGTTGCAGGCGGGCGAAATGCGCCCCTATTAACCGCATTATTTCATGCCTTCCAGTGTCTCAATCAATCTGCTGATCTTATCTCTTCGTTCAATGAGTTCCGCTTTACGCTCTTCCTGTTTCGCAACCACATCTTTTGGCGCCTTGTTTACAAAATCCAGATTCTCAAGTTTTCCGGCAATTGATTTTAAATTCTTTACTATTTTATCTAATTGTTTCGATAATCTCTTCTTCTCGGCCTCAACATCTACCAGTCCTTCAAGCGGCATATAAATCGTACCAAGCGCGCTAACTTCACTCGGCATTAGCTTGGCCGGCGAGAAACCCGCGTCAACCTCCATCGATTCAGCACGCAGGAGTGATTTTATCGAAGCCTGGTCGTCCTTTAATAACCCGGCAACCTCCTCCGAATGGGGTTTTATGTAATAATCTATTTTCTTTGATGGCAATATCCCGTAATCTGATCTTAAAATTCGACCGGCACGAATCAACTCATGTTTATCGTCAACATATTTGACAACATCCCTTTGAATACCCCAATTCTCAAGAGTCTCACTATCAACAGGTTTTGGCCATTCCGCCACCATAATCGACGCGCTTCCTGTTTTATCCTCCACTCCGCGTTCCGCCTGCCCTGAACCGTGATTGTTTTTAATCTCTGGTTCATGGGCCTTCCGAGTTCCGCCTTTCTCGTATCCCATCTCATGCCAAAGTTCTTCTGTAACAAACGGCATCATTGGATGCAGTAATTTCAATGCATTCGAGAAAACATAATGCATTACTTTGAGCACCTGTTCTTTGTGTGCCGCGTCACTGCCGTAGAGAATGTCCTTGGAATATTCAACATACCAGTCACAGAACTGATGCCATACAAATTCATACAAAACATGCGCCGCGTCACTGAACCTGAACTTCTCAAGATTGTCCACACAGCCGTCAATGGCTTCCTGTAATCCCGCAAGAATGTGCTTATCATCCGCACTCAGCAACTCCTTGCTAAACTCCGGCAAGCCATCTTCCATATCCCCTGAAACCTGAAACCTGAAACCTGAAACCTGATCACTCTGCATCTTCATATACCGCGCCGCGTTCCAAAGCTTGGTCCCGAAGTTTCTACCTATCTCGAATTTATCGTTGGAAAGAAAAACATCCTGACCTACTGCAGTAATCATCATCAGGCTGAATCTCAACGCATCAGCGCTGAATTCATCAATAATCGTTAAAGGATCAATTGAGTTTCCCAGGCTTTTGCTCATCTTAAGCCCCTTGTCGTCGCGTACCGTGCCGTGAATATAAACGTTACTGAAAGGAATATCGTCCATGAACTCCAGGCCCGCCATTATCATTCGCGCCACCCAGAAAAATATTATTTCTGAAGCCGTAACCATATCATGCGTGGGATAATAAAAAGGAAGGTCTTCATTCTTCTCGGGCCAGCCAAACGTACTGAACGGCCAGAGCCATGACGAAAACCACGTATCAAGCACATCTTCATCCTGACGAACACGATCTTCCTGACATTCGGGGCATGTTTTCGGGCTTCCTTTTGCCGCCCACTGATGTCCGCACGCATCACAGTAGAAAACCGGTATACGATGTCCCCACCAGATTTGACGCGATATACACCAGTCCCGAATATTCTCCGTCCATTCAAGATAAACCTTGGTCCAACGCACAGGAACAAATTTGATCTTTCCGCTCTTTACAACTTCAATTGCCGGTTTGGCGAGCGGCTTCATTTTGACGAACCACTGCGGGGAGAGACGCGGTTCAACCACGGTATCGCACCTGTAACAATGTCCAATTGCGTTTTCATGGTTCTCTATTTCCTGCAAAAGCCCTTCTGTTTTCAATTGATCCAGTATTTTCTTCCTGCACTCAAACCGATCCATGCCGTTGTATGGCCCTGCTTCTTCATTCATTGTTCCGTCACCATTCATTACGTTGATCGGGGTCAATTCATGACGACGGGCCATGTCAAAATCATTGGGATCATGCGCGGGTGTAACCTTCACGATACCCGTACCGAACTCGGGATCTACAAAATCGTCTTTTATAACCTTCAGCTCCCGGCCCAGAACAGGAAGGATAATCTTTTTTTCAGAAAGATCGCTGTATCTTTCATCATTGGGATTAACAGCCACCGCCACATCACCCAGCAGAGTCTCCGGCCGTGTCGTAGCCACTACAATATGATTTTCCCCTTCACTTCTGACTTCTGAATCCTGATTCCTGACTTCATATCTTATGTAATACAACTTCCCCTTAGTATCGGCATGTTCGCTTTCTTCATCGGAAAGCGCGGTCTGACAACGCGGGCACCAGTTAATTATGTAATTCGCCTTATAAATCAGACCCTTATCAAACAAACGAACAAAGACTTCCGTCACCGCGTCACTCAAACCTTCATCCATTGTGAAACGTTCACGCTCCCAATCACACGAAGAACCCAGTCTTTTAAGCTGACCAATAATCGTGTTGCCGTATTCTTCACGCCATTTCCACACACGCTCTATAAAAGCTTTTCTACCGAGATCCCTCCGTGTCTTACCTTCCTTTTTTAAGGCCCGTTCAACAACATTCTGGGTCGCGATACCCGCGTGGTCCGTACCCGGCACCCATACGACGTTTCTTCCCTGCATCCGCCGCCATCTGACCATAATATCCTGAATAGTATTGTTAAGCGCATGCCCCATATGAAGGATACCGGTAACATTAGGAGGCGGTATAACAACGCAATAAGGTTCACCACCGCGTTTGGAATCGCCATGAAACAAACCGCAGTCCATCCACCATTTGTACCACTTCTTTTCTATTTCCTGTGGGTTATAGTTCTTTTCCATTTTTCTCCGTTTTTTCCCGTAGCCGCTATCTTGCTTTCTTCCGCGACTACCTAAGTGAAGGGCTGATCATTAATTTACTCTTCTTACCTTGGATATTGGATATTCCTTGTCCCGCCAAAGCGGGATAAATTGGATACTCGTCCCGCAAGGCGGGATTGGATATTCTATTCCTGCCTCAATGTTACAGCGTTGCAGATGAACGTTTCTCTTCTTCCCGGAACAGCTTATACTCCACACTGTCAACCAGTGCTTCCCAGCAGGCTTCGATGATATTCTCCGATACTCCTACCGTGCCCCAGGTTTCCTCTCCATCGCTCGACTCAATAAGCACTCGCGTTTTAGCCGCCGTTGCTTCTTCAGGATCAAGAATACGTACCCGGAAGTCCGTGAGCACAACGTTTGCTATTTCCGGATAGAACCGCATTAACGCCTTGCGCAACGCTGTAACATGCGCATTGACCGGACCATCTCCTTCCGCGGCGGTCTGTTCCAGCTCACCATTCACACGCACCTTAATCGTTGCTTCTGCCTGACAGGGTTCATCTTTGCCCCGTTTTTCAACAATAACTCTGAATCCTTCCAGATCGAAAAACGGCTTATGCTCTTTAAGCACCTTCTGGATAAGAATCCTGAACGACGCGTCCGCGGCCTCAAATGCATACCCTTTATTCTCAAGATCTTTCAATGCCGCAAGAAC
>JBHORK010000008.1:0-58310 GCA_042565725.1 Verrucomicrobiota bacterium | reverse complement strand
TACAACGAACGGGTTAACTGACATTTAGAATGGTCCAAACAATGGGGCAGAACCACCTTTGCTTCTTGCTGTTCTGTTTTCGGTTTTTGAGTGGGCCGTTCAATATCCTTCGTTGATTAGTATTATAGGGATACAGTCGGGCGGCGGATCTAATCTTTTGAGCCCTTTGCAATAGCACAAATGTGACAGCGTGAACAACCCGCACCAAGTTCTGTTGAGTGAGGGGGGGGGATTAACCCATAATGAAAATAGGAATGATCAGACCAACAGAGCGATTTGATGTTTCCTGGGGCGACGAATATGAGGTTGTTTCAGTAAAAGAGGAGCATAAAACGGATATAGCAATTTTTTATAACAAAACATCAGCTCCCCTTTACAAAAAAGATGACGGCGGGAATTATGAAGAGTGCTTGTACGATATTGGGCGGTACTTCAATCATCACAGCAAGCTTCAGCGTTATGAATTAAGCCTTGAAGCATCTACTCTTGTGTATCAAAAACAGGATCAACAGTTAATAGCTCTTTGCTTGATATCTGCCTGTGGAGAAAACGGTCATATATTCAATATCTTTGTTGATTCCAAACATCGCAGGAAAAAGCTGGCCACAAAAATGATCAAGAGAGCCATGACCATTCTATCAGATACTTTTAAGAATATTGATTTGGAAGTAGAAACAGATGATCCGGATATGTCGTTATATGAGAAATTAGGGTTTACACGCACTTCTGATGAAAATGCTATTCAATGAACCTTCTCCGATCAGTGACCAAGATGCTGTTGCCATATTCCAGCAGGCATTTGGGAACAACTGCACCATTGACGATATTCAAAGGAGTGGTCCGGGTTGTGCCAAATATACATACGTAATTTCAGCAAATAATCCCGATGAGCGATATATCTTACAAGTCAATAAGCAACCGCTTGAGAGTTTGACTTCCCTGGAGACCGAAGAAGCCAACGGCAATAAGAAGAAAGGCAAAAAACATTGATTCTTACAGCGATTAAATGTATGTTCTCAAGAATCAAACCGTCACGTATGCGTCACGGAAACTTTTGGGGCAAAATACAGAACGGTCAATGACTCTCGGAAGTTACTGCAAATAAAGCAGTTACAACAGCATGGCGAGATAGCTCAGTTGGTAGAGCAGTGGACTGAAAATCCACGTGTCGGCGGTTCGATTCCGTCTCTCGCCACCCTTCGTCGTCCTTCGCTCGTCTCATTTGCTTCGTTCATTCGTCGAGCTTCGGGTGGCAGGCCACCCAGAATGCTGATACGGGAAAAACAACCTACATCAAGACAAGAATAACAAAAGCAGTATTCTTATTCATTTTCCGTGTAGTTCCGGCTTGCAATTGCTTTTTGAACGGTTGTTATAAGTTCGTCAACCTTAAAGGGCTTTTTAACATAATCAAATGCACCGAGCTGTAAAGATTCAATTGCTGTTTCAACCTGACCATATGCCGTGAGCATAATAACAGGTAAACCCGGCCGTTTGTCGCATGCAAGCTTGAGCAAATCCATTCCGTTTACGGAATCCATGCGGATGTCGGAGATCATAAGATCAAATTCTTCGTCGGAATTCAGGAAGCCTTGAGCCTTTTCACCGCCAAGGGAAGACACCACTTCATATCCTTCTGCCGAGAGCACAGTATTAAGTATGGTCAGAATACCTTCTTCGTCATCAACTATAAGAATACGTGCCATAGAATAAGCCCTGATTGTCACATAAAGGATAGTGTTTTAGTGCATTCGCGTCAAGTTTGAGGAATTTGCATTATAAACGGGTTAACCTGCCCGCAGTGCTGCGCACAGCGTTGCAGGCGGGCGTCTGGGGTTGCGTATGCGCATGATTCAACAAAAGCAAATAGCTGAATCAATACGAATGTTCGTCTGCCGGAAAAGAGCTTTTTTCAACTTCATTCTTATATGTTTCGAAAGCTTTTTTCATTTCCGCGGTCAGGTCGGTATACCTTTTAACAAATTTTGGTGTCACCTGTGAATACAATCCCAATAGATCATGTGTTACCAGAATCTGACCATCGCAATGTTTACCTGCTCCTATACCGACGGCAGGTATGCCAATAGCGTTTGTTATATCAGCGCCAAGTTCAGCGGGAATACATTCGAGTATTATGGCAAATGCTCCTGCCTCTTCCAGTTTTATAGCATCGTCAACAAGTTGTTTGGCCTCTTCGGGTTTCTTTCCCTGAACTTTGTAGCCGCCTGTTGCACGTATACTTTGCGGAGTAAGTCCGATATGCCCCAACACAGGGATGCCGTTATCAACAAGAGCACGAACCACAGGACCCCTGAAAGCACCACCTTCGATTTTCACTGCATCGGCTCCCGCCTCCTTGATAAACCGTCCGGCATTATCAATGGCCTGTTCAACAGATACCTGGTAGGAAAGAAAAGGCATGTCACCAGCGACAAGAGCATTTTTCACACCCCGAGTCACAGCTTTAGTATGATGCAGCATTTCTTCAATTGTTACCGGCAAAGTTGTTTCGTATCCAAGCATCGTCATGGCCAGGGAATCACCAACAAGAACCAGTTGAATTCCTGCATCATCAATGAGTCTGGCGGTAGAATAGTCGTAAGCCGTAAGGCATACGATTTTCTGCTTTCCCTTCAACGCTCTGATCTTATCGGCTGTCCATTTCATAATGGGGATAAGTTACAGGCTACAGGTTACAAGTTACAAGGGAAAAGAGTAATCACCAGTCTTGAACAAAGATTGTTACTTTGGGATTCGGGGGCAAAGACAAAAGCACCTCATTGACAGTGCAATCATCACCCGGAACCTGTAAATCCGGCCTGATATCAGCAAGCGGCTGGACGACAAATCGCCGTTCTTTCCAGCGAGGATGAGGAATCTCGATTTTTTTATCTTTAATACTGATCCGGCCAGCGTAAATAATGTCGATATCAATAATTCTCGGCGCATTTCGGTTATCAGCGTTTCTTGCGCGCCCCAGATCTTTTTCGATTGCGTGTAATAAAGAAGAAAGTTCGTGCAGATCCAATTCGGATTCAACAATCAGAACACTGTTCAGAAAATATTCTTCTGAGAATTCTGGCTGAACATTAACAGGTTCTGTTTCGTACACGGGCGAAACAGCAGCTATTTGAGTTCCCGGCAACGCGGCGATTTTACTCTTTGCCAATTTAAGATTGGCTAGACGCTCGCCAAGATTAGAACCAAGAGATAATCCAATTTCTGTTGATCTGCCTGCCCCGTCACATGACTTGGGGCGTGGATCCAGCCTTCGTGCTTTGCTTGCTACGGCGGACAAGTCTGCGTGGATCTGCGGGTTCATTACAATCCCAGCACATCCTGCATGTCGTAGAGCCCGGGATTCTTGTCGACTATCCACTTTGCTGCGTGAAAAGCGCCCAGCGCAAAAGCGTCACGGCTTTTCGCGTGGTGAGTAAATTCAATTTTCTCACCCTCGTTCTCGAAGCTCACGACATGATCGCCCAAAGCTTCACCTTTACGATATGACCGGATAACAATTTTATCTTGCGCATGAACATTATCAACCCCTTCGGGGTCATGAATCATTAGAGGCTTCAAATCGCCCCCCAGCCCTTCGGCGACTTTCTCACCAAGCCGCAGAGCAGTTCCGCTTGGAGCATCTTTTTTGTGTATATGATGTGTTTCATCAATTTCAACAGCATATTCTGAACTTAAAGTGGAAGCCGCCTTCTTAACAGTCGCGAAAAGCAAATTCATACCTAAACTCATATTGGGCGCCCATACTACAGGAATTTTCTCCGCAGCCTGATGAACAACTATTGTTTCGTCATTATTAAGTCCAGTGGTACCTATAATTGCCGGCAGACCCAGACCGGCAGATATAGCGATATTACCAGGAACAGATGTATGAAACGTAAAATCGATAAGAACGTCTGCATCAGATAATGCATCCTGTAGATCAAAATCCAGGGGAACACCAAGCTCATTAATACCGCTAAGAACTCCAGCGTCCTTACCTAAATCGGCATGATTTTCGGAGTCAATGGCCCCAACAACCTGAATGTCCTTTATTCTTTGACTGCATCGAATAAGCGCTCCACCCATTCTGCCCGCAGCACCAGCTATTACTATTTTAATCATGGTTTACTGATCCCCTCATTCTGACTACTGAATCCTGACTTCTGAATTCTGTTTTTCTACATCACTCCAACATCTTTCAGTGCCTCTTTCAGCTTTCCCTTCAATCCATCATTCATCGGACATAACGGCAGGCGATAGACTTCTTCAATGAGCCCCATCATTGCCATTGCCGCTTTGATAGGAATCGGGTTTGTGTCGATAAACAGATCGCAGAAAATACGATGATATTTCAAATGCAGTTTCCGCGCTTCTTCCCATTTACCGTCAAGCGCAAGGTGCGTCATTTCCGCGACCTGTGCGGGAATAACATTGGAAGCAACGCTTATAACACCTTTAGCTCCCACCGCCATCATTGGGAACGTAAGGGAATCATCACCGGACAGAACTGTAATATCGCACTGTCTCAGAACAGCACTGACACGGTCAACACTGCCGCCTGCTTCTTTAACCACCGCGATATTAGGATGTTCAGAAAGTTTAACGATAGTATCGACGGCAATTTCTCTACCCGTACGACCCGGAACATTATAAAGAACAACCGGCAAACCAAGATCTGCAACCGCGGAAAAATGCCGCATGAGCCCTTCCTGGTTGGGTTTGTTGTAATACGGTGTCACCTGCAATGTGGCATCCGCACCGGAGTCCAATGCGTGTTTCGTTAATTTCAATGCTTCCGCTGTAGAATTAGCGCCTGTACCGGCAATGACTTTCATGCGGCCCTTGCATGACTTAATAGCTATATCTATAACTTTATTATGCTCGTCATAATCCAAAGTAGGCGACTCACCGGTAGTGCCAACCGGCACAATGCCGTCAACGCCCGCATTGGCCTGAATATCAATAAGCTCTTCCAGTTTTTTGTAATCCACACTTCCGTCCGACTTGAACGGAGTGACTATCGCCGTATATGTACCACTAAACATTTTCTTCTCCTTTGGTCGAAGCTTGGAGTGTTGGAGTGCTGGAGTATTGCAGAGAGAAAGAAATATTTCCCTCCACTCCATTGCTCCATTATTCCATTACTCCTTCTCCTCTTATAAGATCTTCCCATGTTTCTCTTTCGCGTACAACAACTGATTCTTCCCCTTCCACCATTATTTCAGCTGGCCGCGGTCGGCTGTTATAGTTCGATGCCATTACAAACCCATAAGCACCGGCGCTTTTTATAGTCAGCAGATCGCCCTCACCCACGGCGGGCAAATCACGTTCCTGAGCAATAAAATCGCCCGATTCACAAACCGGTCCAACAAGATCACCGCGTATGGTGTCACTGGTTTCTTTGACAGAAACCACTTCATGGTATGAACCATATAGAGCAGGTCGAATAAGATCATTCATTGCCGCGTCTACAATCACAAACTTTTTAAAAGCATTGTCTTTAATATATTGAACACGACAAACCATAATCCCGGCATTGCCAACGAGAAATCTGCCTGGTTCCATGATCACGGACAGTTTAAGACTCTTGAGCATTGGAATTATACTCTCCGCGAAACCGCCCGGAGAAAGCGGTTTCTGGCCAGGCTCATAGGTAATCCCTATTCCGCCTCCGATATCAATATATTTAAATGTTGAATATTTTGTTTTCAAATCAAGACAAAGATCACGGAGTTTCGCAAGCGCGTCAACAAACGGCTGGGCCGAAAGGATCTGGGATCCAATATGAATATGCAATCCTGCAATCTCAATATTGGGCAATTCAGCCGCCGAAGCACACGCATGAGCTGTTCTTTCAAGATCAAGTCCAAATTTTGATTCCCCCTTGCCCGTGCTCACATATTTATGTGTTTGAGGATCAACATCAGGGTTTACACGAAACGCGATACGCCCGATAACACCAAGCGCCTGAGCACACTCGGAAATACGGACAGCTTCAGCCTCGGATTCCACGGTAAAAAACAAGATGTTTTCTTTCAGGGCATAATCTATTTCTTCGACAGTTTTGCCAACGCCGGCAAAGACAATCTTCGAGGGATCGGCACCCGCGCGAAGCGCCCTGAATAATTCACCGCCGGAAACAATGTCCAAACCCGCTCCTTCGTTCAGAAAGGTTTTTATTACAGCGGCATTAGAATTGGCTTTTATTGAATAGCAGATAAGCGGACTGACTTCAGACATGGCCTGCGCGAGGTTTCCATACTGTTCGCGCAGATGGGTGCGACTGTAAATGTACAGAGGGGTCCCATGTTGTTCGGCAAGCTCACTTACGGCAGTATTTTCTGCGAACAATTCTCCGTTCTTATATGTAAACGTATTACTCATATAACTCTGAACCTAATATAAGTTGAAAGATTAAAGAATATTGGCCAGAAGGCAAGTCTTCAAATCTTTCCTTTTATCTTTAATCGGTTAATAGTACAACAAGAATATGTTCAGATCAAAAAGAATAGATAATCTCTGGCTCTTCAATTTCATGGCGGATTTTCTCGCTATTACGGCAGCGTATTACACAACACTGCTGATCCGCTTCCGCAGTGCGTCTGCGGGGAGTTTTTTTGCGGCAGTCAGGGATTTCCTCAATGCCGGCGGAACCGGTGCTCCCAGCGAGCAACACGAAGTCTTCTATATCATCAGCGCTCCGCGTATTATTCTGTATATGGCTCTTGTTCTTTGCGTTATGTACGCTCTTCAGGGGCTTTATCCGGGAAGAAAATTCATTCGAAGGCGCTCAGCGGCCTGGAACGTGATATTAGCAAATGCAGCAGCTCTTGCTATTTTTTACATTTATTTCTATATCAGTCGTAATGTTTTCCACCCGAGAAGTATCTTCGGGACAATTCTCTTTTTGAACATAATTTACTGCGTGATTTTCCGGTGGACCATGAATCATCTCTTAGCATTCATCCGGTCATGCTTCAATGTGGATAAATGCGGAGTGATACTTGTCGGATCCAATGATGAAGCTGATTTGATAAACCGATATATAGAACAATTTCATCCTCATGGGATGCATATCGCGGAGCGCGCGGCATTGAGTTTCGACTCCGCCAACCTCCGTCGCCAAGGCTATGGAGGTCAAGAGGCTACGGAGGACAAGTCGCAGGGCAAGTCTGGAAATTGCATTGATGATCAAATCAGAAAACTTGGAGAACTCGCGAGCAGGCACGGCGCTGACATAATTATTTTAACTGATCAAGAATTGTCCATAGGGCAGATCATGCGGTTCCTTGAGATGTGTGAGAATCTGAATATTGCGGCGAAAATACTTTCCAGTCAATTGGGTATTCTGGTCAATCAGGCGCGAATACCGTCAGACATTATACAGGGCATTCCGCTTGTACATTTTGAAGCACCGTCTAAAGGAAAAAGATTTGTCGGTATAAGAAGATCTGCCTGGACTATTTCGGTCTTTACGGCAACTGTTGCATTTCTGCCTCTGGCAGGCCTGATTGCGTTATTAATCAAATTAACCAGTAAAGGGCCAGTGTTATTTACCCAGGAAAGAATAGGTGTTAACAGGAAGTTATTCAAAATGTTCAAATTCAGGACAATGTATAACAAGGCTGACGAAGCACAAGCCCAGATTGAGAAATTAAATGAATCGGGAAAAGGGTTATTCAAGATTCGGAAGGATCCGCGTGTGACACCGGTTGGACGATTTCTGAGAAGATTCAGCCTGGACGAATTGCCGCAGTTGATAAATGTGTTCAGAGGTGAGATGACGGTAGTAGGACCGAGACCTTTACCACGCAGGGATTTTGAGAATTATTATGAGGACTGGCATTACGGGCGACACGGAGGACTGCCGGGATTGACATGTCTATGGCAGATATCAGGACGAAGCGATATTAATTTTCATAACATGTGCATTCTGGACATGTACTATCTCAGAAACCAGAGCTGGGTACTTGACCTGAAGATTCTGCTGAAGACAATGTGGGCGGTTTTGTTCGCGGAGGGAGCGTATTGAAATAATGATGAGTTATAAATCATGAATTCAAAAGGGAGGAAGATATAACAGGTTAATCCATCCAACGACGCTGCCTTACCAAAAGCTTGCTCTATCCATTCACTTTCTCAGGGTAAGTAAGTGTTGTTTCTTCTTTGCTTTCCATTAAATAATCGGCAATCTCTTGACCCTGAGCATAACTGTGATCCATATTACCTACTTCATATTTCCATGCACCAAATCGACCACGGGAATATACATCCTTCTCCGCTAAGGCAGGGAGCAAGACCGATAACGCAGCATCACGCTGAATGCCGGGAACAGGATAACCGTATTCCACGCGCTTCATCCATGTCGAACAAATGCTGTTTTCTTTTTCGATAAGCCCGCAGGCTTTTAAACGCGTCAGACACTCGGAAACAAGTGTTGTTGAAACAACAGGTTTCTTGCTTGATTCGGAAATCTCAGCTAACAACGAGTAACACCCCGATGGCGCGTTCTCAGGACTGTAATTACTTAATACGGTAACACGGTAAAAAGGGTCTTCCTGGTCCGGGAAGTAAAGCCATGTTAAAGAAGAAGCCCACTTTGGTATTGGGCCCTTAACACCAACGCCTATGATCCAAGAGGATGTGTACATGAGAAGACCTGCCTGCTCATGCAGTGAGTTTAGACCAGCCATATCGACCAACTGATCCAACGGCATTGTAGAAACCAGAAAATCATAATTCACAATCTCCCCCGTTGAGAGCTGCAGGCGTTTATCTTCCGTATTAATACTGGTAACGCTCGTGCCAAAATGCATGCGGGAAGCAGGCAGCATTGAAGCCAGCGAATTCCATATAGCTCCCGTGCCTCCGAATAATGGGTAACGGAAACTCCTATTTGGTCCCCACTTATCAAGAACTTTGCGGGTTGCGCACTGCCTCTTTATTCTATCCAGATCAGGACGCGCAACTCTGTCACCAAGCCAATCTGCGGATAAGAGAGAAGGAGGGTAAGCCCATACTTTGTAATTATATGGTGTCATAAAAAGGCGGCTAATGCCTTTCCCTGCGACCTGATCGATCCAGTCCTGAAACGTTTTTATGTTCCCGGATGGCTTCAAGGCCGCTGCTTCAAGACCATCCAAACATTCCTGGCGTGCCTTATGAGGTAAGCAATTGATATTGTTCTGAAACGGATAAGGCACCCAACGATCGAGGCATCGAACAAAAGAATTTCTTGAATGCTGCAGCCATGAGTCTTCAGCAATAACAGAATCAAGCATTTTGTCAAAATCAGGATAGTGAGAAAAAACCACATGCCCGCCGAGATCCCAAGTGAATCCCTCATGCTTATAGCTTCTGCTCAAACCACCAGGCAACACATCTCGCTCTAAAACCAGCCAGTCAGCGCCAAGCTCTTCAAGTCTTACTGCTGCCCCAAGGCCCGCCGGGCCTGCGCCAATAACAACAATTTTCATATGTTTTATTTGCCTAAAGACACGTTTATCATTTTTTTTAAAGAGTTACTTTATCAGAATCAGAAAAGATTGACAAAATGAGAGTATTGCCGACTTGAATAATTTCCAATGAACGATGGAAACCTTACCTGTTTGACGACTTTTATATTGAACAGGGAAGGTTTTGTAACGCATTCTCTTTTTAAGAAAAAGCCCCGTTATCGCAACGTTTGGAGCAAATGTGCTTGCAGGTATTTGCATCAGAAATCCGGCCAGCACCTCGCTGCGCATAAGTCTAAAGGGAACATTTACATCACCTGCTCGCCGTAAAGACAAGAGAGAAACAAGTAACCGCGACACGAATGATACCAAATATCGTCCAATACCCTGCATACGTTTTCTTCTTTGCCCATAAAGAAAATCATATTGATTCCTCTCAGCCCAGATTGCCCTGAATTCGAGGGCGGCGATTTCATTGTCGCTATCCGTCTGAAAAACCCATATTCCCGCCTTTACAGATGATTGGTAGCCTCGCAAAATGGTTGGCCCATGCCCTTCATTGGGTTTGTTAATCACTAAGACACAAGGGTTTGCTTCATAAGGCTGGAGGACGTCTGCCGTATTGTCACTGGAACCGTCATTCAGGACGAGCAAACGATAACGGCAGCCGCATGAAGCCAGAACCTCAAGCCAATCGTCTATAACCGCTGCGATACATTCTTCTTCATTGCAAACAGGCATTACAACGGTTACGTCAACCTGCTCTGAATCATTTTCTTCTTTGTTTAATTTCATAAACAGCCATAGATCCTTCCTTCCAAATAACGCGTCCCGACAAATCGGATACTCTGCCCCATGCTCCGGTATTATCCCATTTATCTGGTCTATGCAGCAAAAGAAGGCAATGCGGGTGACGCGCCAGCCATTCCTCTACCTGGGAGACGGTCCAATTGTTCGCAACAACATCTGGCGCCGCCGTATCCGCTCCTAAAGTTTTGTTTGAATAATGAGAATAGGCCCGATCATATCCAACCCAAGCTAACGATATAAATTCGCTGGCTTCATTTTTAAACGAGGAAATAACCTCAACGGCATGCCTGTAATCATCTTTCTTATACTGTTTGTCAAATCTCAGCCTTGCTGACGATACTGAAAACATCAAAACAACAAGAATCAGCGTAATAAAGGAACGGCGATTAACGCCAATGCGACCCAGTACAATCGCCAGAAGAAGAATAAACATTGGTCCCGTAAAAACAAAATGACGCCCCCACAAAGAAGCAGGCGCCAGCACTGCGGCAATAAGCAAAAGAAAATTACCTGTCACAAAAGATGTTAAAGGCACAAAAGTCAATCGCATTATTTTCCGTGCTTCAAATATCCATACAAAAAACACATACCCCCAACACAAAGAGAAAAACAACAGCACATACCGCCAGCCATACGCTATTTCCCCAAAAGAAAGATTTCTCATGATTTCTCTTGGCGGGCCAATGCCTGAAAAACCACTCCATTCGTAGCATGCAAAGCACAGATTCGTGATGGAAAAGGAAGTTTTCTGTCCGCCATAGCCGTTTTTCAGGGTCCATATGTAATAAACAACAAAAACCATTAAGATTGCGCCTGCACCCAGAAATACACTCCTATTGTTTTGCCAAAGGGTCTGTATAGCCGATTTTTCTTCACTATAAAGTAATCGGCTTCTCATAATGACGTACACGATTAATGCCGGCACGACAAAAAGATTCAGCATACTGGCCCCAATACAAGCCCCAAATCCTGCAAGAAAAGCCATCCGCCACCACCCGCGATTTGTGGACGGTTTGATTATGAGTTGATCAAGGGCAACCCAGGTAAGGGCGGCGCTTGAAAAAGTCATAATGTAAGGCCTTGCTTCGTTCATATGATAAGTCAACACAGGCCACAGACACAGAAGCAGGCATGCCTCCCTGCAATTGTAATTCCGAAGCAGGCGGGCAAGTGACAGTATACCTATAATTATCCACGGTATATTCGATGCTCTTAAATACCATTCGCTTGTCCCGAACATTCGAACCCATCCCCACATATAAACGACAAACATGGGCATCTGTGCTTCGGACCCAGTTGAACGAATACGAGCAATAAGATCAATAAAGCTTGTTGCCGACGACAGCCAAGCTGTTGTGATTTCATCAATCCACAGGCTGTCTCCGTTGATCGCAAGCGTCAGCAACAACAGTGTTACTACAGAATAAACCAATCTAGATATGTTTTTCATGTGACACAAAGAGATATTGCGTTCGGGTTTTTACATTCTTGCCAACATCGTTTTGCAATTATCATTTTAATAAAGAATCAAATGGGCCCATGCATTAAATAATCATTTGCATCAACTACTCTATTGAATACTTACGAAGTCCTGTAAGCTGAAGAAAAGCATGCCACAGAAAGGCTGGATTGTTTTTCAGATAACGCGGAATCAGTCTTTTAGGCTCCATACACAATCTAAAAAACCATTCCATTCCTATTCTTTGCATCCACACAGGTGCCTGCCTTACCCTGCCTGTATGGAAATCAAATGCCGCACCCACACCAATCATTATTTTTACGTTAACACCTTTTTGACTCCATCTATACATCAGCAGATCCTGTTTAGGCGTACCGATTCCCACCCAGATAATATCCGGCCTAACAGCATTAATTTCATTAATTATTTCTTTTTCTTCATTATCCTTCAGCTCACGAAACGGCGGGCCATATGCTCCAACAACTTTCAATCCGGGAAATCGTTCCTGCATCTTGATTTTAAGGTCTTTCGCCACACCTTCTTTGCCGCCGTAGAAATAGTTGGTGAATCCTCTTTCAGCGGAAAGTTCAAGAAGTTTAAGCATAAGATCCGGCCCGTAAACACGTCCAATTTCTTTGTGTCCATGCAATTTACCAAGCCAAACCAGCGGCATCCCATCTGGAACACAAAGACAGGCCTGATTGTATGCGGAGCGAACCTCAGAATTATTAACACATTCCATAATACAGTAAACATTCGTGACACATATGTATCCGCCATATTTATCTGACTCTAATCGTCGCGATACTAAGTTCGGCATTGTCTCCATATTCAAAGCAGCTATTCTAGTGCCAAGAACATTAACATGCTTTATATTCAAGTGATCCATCTTGATAAATATTTGTTTTTTTATAACTCTTCTTCAGTTGACGGCAATAAGTCGATACAGTTCTTCAATAAAATCACTTACCTTCTGAATGTGTTCATCGCCATGACTGCTTTTTTGTGCAGCAACCGATATATATGCCCACTGATGATTAATATTGCGAAAAACCCTGTCACTGGACATCCAGAACAAACGCTGTAAATGATAAGGAGTTTCTCTATTAAATCCGACAAACCAGTAGGCAAAACTTGAATAATATTGATACTTCCGGCCATCGAGTGTTTCTCCGCTTTTACGCAGCTCCAGCAGCATTACATTCAATGGTTCAGCCCTGCCTTCAATAGGCACAGAAATAACCCTGCTGTTCTCAATCACATGGCCCTGCGAAGGCATGCATTGCTGAGGCCTGTGAATACTTTTCTGCTTCCTGCCGCTGAGCACAATCGATACGGACATTCTCTCCTCTGCATCATTTATATATTCCTTTTTTACCATAATTGTATCCGGCGGAAGCAACTTTTTCTCCCCAATAGATGCCTCCGAAAGATCTCCTGAACAGGTCGGACAGAAATTGCTGCCATGAAGTTGTGTCTCAAGAAAAGTCTTCATGCATAATTCATTCTGGCAGTATTTTCGAACATACCCCCTGTAACCACTTATTTCGGAGGGAAGCTCCAGGCGAATCCCCGCAACTTTTGTTACGGGTAAATCTTTTATGGTTTTCATCACCGTGCCTGCAAAAAACAACAGCAGGATAATTAGGACATATTGTTTGTACTTCGTTTTTTCCATTCCCTAAGCCTTTTGATGTAATTGATTCTTATCAGCTCTCCAAATCCTACCATAAGAAGCACTGCTGCCAGAAAAACTATCAAACCTGACAAATCATGATATACCGCTACAGCTTTCTCCTGTCCGAACAAAACAGCAACCAGCGCTATAGAGAGGATGCGCACAATATTTCCGGCAATGGCCAGAGGAACCGCCATGACAAACAACAGCCATTGCTTCCAGACTTTACGCTGCGTAAAATAAGCATACGCGGCAGTTAAAGCCGTTATAGCCAGAAGTGAACGCAGACCACTGCATGCATCAGCCACATCGAAGTTGAATCCGCCGGCAATCGACGAACTTATCATTGTCCCGGTCCGGACAGAAACAATCCCAAGCCCATTAAGAATAAAACATGCTGATGAGCTTACAATAATTCGCAAAGGAACCGTTATATTATTCAGAAAACTTAATGGAATACAGAAAACCAGATAAGCGCAGGGGAAAAGAAGAAGTCTTGCAATGTTTTTGCCATAGAGATAAAAAGGTATTCCCCACAGCAATCCGATTAAAGACAAAAGAGACAATCTGGTCAACTGCGCTTTAAACCCAAACCAATGAAGCGTCAGTGACAAAACAATAATAACAAACCCGATGACATTTGTTTTTTTAGGAGCGGAAACAAATTCTTTACGCTTCCTCCATATAATAAAAACACTAACGAGCGGTATGATCCAGCAATGCGATAAATCGCCTCCTGAACCATTCCAGCGATTAACCATCCACATAATCGCGGAACGGCTCTGGGCTGCCACATTCTGAGCATTGCCCTGTACACCATAAAGAAACCAGAGACCAATTATGATAAATGTAATGAAGATAAATTCAGGCAATCGCTTCATTTTAATTTTCCCGCTACCTCAATAAAGATCTTTTCAATTCTCTCGCGAAATCGATCTGCAGTGTATAAGGAAAGATATACATCTCTGCCTTTTCTGCCCATAATCCTTGCGCGTTCGGGGTTTGCGATAAGAGATCTGATCTTTTCAGCAAGCACCCTACTGTCTTTTATTGGAATCAGGTAGCCAGTTTCATTGTTTTTGACAACAGACTCTATGCCTCGCCAACGGGCAGCAACAACAGGCAGCTCGAATTGCATGGCCTCCAAAAGCACCAGGCCAAACGTTTCCGCCGAAAAGAAAGAAGGATAACAGAATATGTCAGATTGGGCAAAAGCCTGCCATTTTGCCCGCCCTGTCAATAGCCCCGGCATGGAGACTGAATCTTCAAGTCTATATGCAGCAATCTTTTCTTTAACTTCTTGCTCGAATTCCAGGGAAGAGGGTTCTCCTACAAGGTTCAGCTTGAATTCAATGTCTTGTTCCGACAACAGCCTTGCTGCTTCAAGAAGTGTAATTACTCCCTTAGATCGGCGAATGGTTCCGACAAAAAGTATTTGAGGAATATCATCTGTTCTCTTTTTCGTGTTTTTTCCAAAATAATCAGGAATCCCATTAGGCAGGATAAATTCCTGTTTTGCATTTAGATTTTGCGGGTCGGGAGGGTTAAACTCGGAAAGTCTTATAGCTGCATCGGCATTGAAGTAGCTGAGCCGAAACAGCAAACGCAGCGGTAACGAAAACGAGGAATACAATTCAGAAACACCTCCGGCATGAAAATGTAAGATGGTCTTCTTAAAAAGCCAGCGAGTTAAAATAAGAATCATCATATCCCTGTAAGTGGGGATTTTACGAGGACCCGCGGGAGGATAATATAGAATCTTAATATTGTAACAAAAACGCTTATAAATGATCGAACATATGACACGAAAAAGACGATACAGTTTTATAAATTGAAATCGCCCGACATCCTGCATGGTTGAAGAGAACCCCATGCGCACATGAAACAGTTTTACCTTATCATACTTGCCTGCCAGAAGTTGTTGAATCATAACAGATTGCCCGTGGCAGGGTGGCGGAATTTGCCCGACTACTAGAACTTTTACAGGATGCTTGCGTTTATCCTCTTTTATTGTTTGGGCCATATCCATAAAGAACCTGTCTTGCATTCAAATTGTCTGCATTGTTTTTCATCCACCATGTATGAATATTTAACCTGGTGATATCCGTAACAACCGTTAATTATCTTTTCAATTCCCCTCAAAATACGGGTCAACATTTTGCCGAAATATCCGCAATAAGATTTGTAACAATTGATTATTCGTTTTCGTTCTTTTTGTGCCTGCGGGTTCAACGAAAGATTCTTTGTCGATACTGTAAAAAGCGCTAAGTAACGGGGAATGTGAACAAAATCAACTCCGTGCCCCATTAACCTCAACACCCATTCCATGTCACCCAGAATTTTGTAAGACGTGTCGAACCCTTTGTATTGTTCATATATTTTTCTTCGCATGAAGATGGTGCAGCTCTGTGCGTATAAAATACCGTGCAGAACATATAATTTTCTAAGAGGGATTTCTTTACGTGCCGCAAGCGGATTTCCTTCCGGATCAACAATAATATAATCTCCAAAAACCGCATCGACATTAGGATGCGTGTTAAAATATTCCTGAACAACGCTTAGAGCTCCGGGAAGATATTGTTCGTCCGCATTCAGCCATGAGAGAATCTCACCGTTTGCACGGGACCAACCCTTGTTAATGGCATCATACATGCCTTCATCTTTTTTACTTTTCCATTTGATATCCGATTTCGACCTAAGCCATTCCTCTGTTCCATCAGATGATTGCCCATCCATTACTATATGTTCCACGGATACATCTTTCTGATTTGTTATTGAGGCGCAACACCGTTTCAGGTGCTGCAACTGGTTCAGATTTGGAGTTACTATTGAGAAGTTGTATTTCATTCTGAGAGAATTTTTACTATCTGCTCCGCTATACAAGTATAGTCGAAAACTTTGCGTGATTTCCGCGCGATTTCACAGGAAGACCTTTCTTCTTTTTCCCATGCCGTGATTTCCTTTGTAATTGCGGCAGAAAAGGCTTGCGCCGAATAATTGGCCGAAAGACTTCCGAAATTGTTTGTCCTAACGTAATGCGAAGGAACTGTTGCTGAATTGGGCAACACGCAGGAACACCCATGACAAAGGGCTTCGCTTAAAACAAGCGGGCCGCTTTCCTGCAACGTTGGCAGAAAAAGAATACGGCTTTGGTTATAATATTTTCCTATGTCTTCATATTTGATGTTTCCTCGAATAATAATGCGAGGATGCTGCTCCAGTTCTTTCGGGATATCACCGTAGTGGCCTATGATATCCGTCTTATAGTCGGGATGCATTTCTGAAACACGCAAGAGTGTTTTAATCAGCAAAGGTTTATTTTTTCCGTATCTTCGCCAGTCCGCTACAGAAATTATCTTTTTCGGCCTGCTTTTTTCCAAGTGATAGTCTTGTGGCTCCGCTGTTGCATTCATAATAACCGGGTGGCGAATTAGATGAAACTTTTTGTATAAATCTGGACGATTATAGAATTGCAGCAGTTTCTCGAAATAAGCCAGCGAATCTTCAGATTCTGTGCTGATGGCATCTGCCATTTCCATGTGGTCCAGCATTTTCAGGTCATACACAGACGGAATCGCATAAAGGAACGTTTTCATGGTCGACGCAATGAATGAAAGAAGTGTATTTCTCTTGTTCCTCATTCGTATGTAATTGCTTCTAAAATACGCGTAAGGGTTAACCCATGGACTGTTAATCCCGTTACTGTCCGTCCGCACCAGGACTTTTGCCCCCGCTGATTTAATGGCCGAGACAATTGGGGAATAAGCGGGCCGAAGCCATGAGCTCAATACCACACCGTCCAAGCCAAAAGCTTTCCACCATAAAGGGTCCTTCATGTTATTCAAATCTGCCTGAATGATTCCGGGAAAATTGACGCCGTCTTTGGCATGCAGGCGCACACATTGACTTTCAACGCCTATCTTTTTAAGTCCACGGTAAATCAGCGTAATGTCGCGATTCCACGAATCTGAGCCCAGAGGTAGCGGAATCGCAGAGAAAATTCTTATTTTTTTAGTGCTCATTTGGCTTGCAGATCGACTCAATTATGCAACAAAGCATGTGGACCTGCCAGGCAGAGATATAATCAGGCGCAAGATCATCATGATCACGCTTTTTTATATGTGTATATCCGACGATGTTTTGCGCTCATGCCTTTACGGTTTATTTTTTATTGTTTTTTTCAAGACACTTACATGATCTACAGCAAAATTGTCCGGATGGTATCTCTTCCTTACTTTTGCGCAGGCACTTGCGGGCTGAGGATAACCATCTTTAATCCAGCTAGAAATATTGTTCTTTAAATGACCCCAGTCTCCCGCAGGTGAAACTGCTATTTCTGGTATATTCTCAGCGATGTCTTTTATCCCTCCTTCGTCGAACGAGAAGACTTGCAGATTTCTTGCTGAAGCTTCGACCACTACCAATCCAAAAGCTTCCTGGCTGGGGCAATGTATCAGTGCATGCGCAGAATCAATATGCTGGATTAAAGACGAAACGTCCATGTTTTCGCAATAATGGACAAAACCTGTATTAAAGGTCGAATTAAGTAATTTGAAAAAGGCTTTTACGCAGGATTCTCTTTTATTTGCCGGCCCAATAAAAGTTAAATCAAAATTGCATCCATTTGCTCTTAGCTCATATGCTGTTTCAAGAAGTTTCTGCTGTTGTTTCCGATCAGAGATAACACCTATGTTCAATATGTGAGGTTGATCGTTTTTTTTATTTTCACTTCCTGGTAAAGGCTGGAAAAAATCATGCCTGATTGTATTAGAAATAACTTCCGTTCTTTTTGCGCTTTTTATGAGCAGATTCCTGGTGTATCCCGAATTACATATAACACAATCGGTCTTTCTTATTACATATTTCTCCAATATGGAGTGTATCCAGAGATAGCTTCCTATGGGCGCTTTAGTTTTCCGCGCAATTTCCTGCATATTACCAAACACTCTTATTGCGTTTGGAAACCCGGAACAAACCGCCGCCAACGCAGGATAACGTTCTGAGCCCAAAGCAAGAACAACATCCGGCCGGATAGTCTTAAGTTTTGTTTTGATTTTCCGTATACACCCAAAATAGAGCGTTCTCAACCAGCCTGCTTGCGGCACAACCAGGAGATGATAATTAAGAGTACCCATTATTATTGTCGGAGCCAACATGGCTTTTTTAGAGCATGATAAAATATGTATTTCATGTTCCGTAAGCTTTGAGAACTCTCTAAGCAAAGTCGTTGTCGTAGATCCAAAACACGGTTCAGAAGCATCGTAATAGCTTTTTTCGGCCCGTCTATCAGCAGTTATAATACCTATTCTCATTAACTTGTTAGAACCAATTTATATACTTCATGAATTTGTTTGGCTATATCACGCCAGCTTGCTACTTCAAAGGATTGAGTCAATCCATTCCGGCAACTACGGAAAAAATGCTTTAATTCATAAGCAAATGACGCTGATGCTGCTTTCGAACAATAGTTTATGGCGTTTCCGAAGTGGCTTCTGACAGTAAGCAAATCCGTTGAAAGAACTGGTGTTTTGCATGCTAATGCTTCAAGAATAACCAAACCCTGAGCTTCATATTCACTTGCAAGAATTAAGCCTGATGCTTCTTTATACATTTTGATCATCTGCCTCCTGTCGCATATTGGGCCAAGGTATTTTGCATATTTATTGTCAAGCATGGCTTTGAATTTGTTAAAGTATTCTGTTTCAAGAGACATGGGCGCTCCTATAAATTCCACCGGTACTTTCATTTTAACCGCAGCTCTTGCTACTGCTACTTGCTGTTTAAGTTCTCTTATACTGCCAACCATTAACAGTTTCTCTTTTTTCTTGATATTGCATGATGCATGAAGAAAATCTTCACTCACACCGTTAGGTATTATTCTTATTATATCAGGGTTCCCGCCAAAAACATTTACGATGTAGTTCTTTTCGGCTTCGCATAGGCTGATAATAGCATCGGCATTTCTGTAGATTTCGTGTCCAAGAAGACTGTAAGAACCATGACTGATCGTTTTTTTAAGCATTTTTCGCATTATGCCGCGAACCTTCTGCATCAAGACACCTCGACTGCTTGCGCCTTGATTCATAACACTTGTTACAACTTTTGTATTATTGGCTTTAGCCAGTTGCCAGTGCAGATCCGGCGATACAGCACCCCAGTAGTGAATTATGTCTACAGAAGGCGCAATATTGTCCTCATTGTGCAGCCAGCCTACATCAACGCCTAGTTTTTGCAGGGCCGCAAATGTTTCAAATATTTGTACTGCATGGCCTCCCGGAGCCAAAGCCAAGGGATAATTTACGTAAAACAGGACTTTCATTGGTTTCACAAGGATAATTCAGCAATCCGCTTTATTTCGCGAGTATGCCAGGTTCTTTTTTGTCTCCTCTGGCGCCAGGTTTTTCCAACCCCTCAGAATAAGATTCCCATCCATATTTCTTCTGAAACGTAAGCTTAAGCCTCCAGCGCAAACTTTTCTCATTGATAGAATCCCGACATCTCCAATAGATTTTCCTGAACAGAAAACGCGCATCAGAGATCTTCTTCCGAATTGGCTCTCTCTTATACAATGCTGCGGTATTCAAGAGAATATCGGTAATATTTCTACGGTACAAGACTAACATTTCTTCATACAGACCGTTAACTTCAGGAGAAACCTCAACAGGTTCAGAACGCCTTCTCTTAGGGTTAATAAGACTAAAATCGGCTTCTTTACCTATAAATCTACTAATGACATGGTCCAATTTACGATCCACTAAATCATCATAATGAACAATCAAGACAGGGATTTCAGGGTGAGCGGCAATGAAATCCAGAGAATTCTTATATAGCCGCATATACTGTTTCTCACAAAATTTCTTCTTTTCGACTTCGCCCTTCAATCCATCGTAATCATACATCATCAAATGCTTGATGGTATTAGCTGGATGTCTAAAATTTAATATTATACTGAAGGGCGTATTGATATAGTCATTTAACGTAAAAATTGTTTCAGCGTTTCTGGGATCTTTTAATGTCCAGACGCCACAACTTTGTTTTTCCAAACATTGAAAGAATCTTCTGATTTCATACTCTTTATTTATGTTGCCGCATTTAATGCCTTCGTTGATGGCTGTTAATGGCAAAGACTCGAAATGTTCCTCAATGTCACAACCCCAAAAACCACTCCTATGCATAATACCTGAAATCAGAGTAGTACCTGTATGTCCACACCCAAGAACTATATATCTCGTCATATGCAAAACACCTTCCTTAAGTCGAACTATGATGCTATGTCGGCAGAAATTCGATTCTTCAGATTGATTGTATATTATGAGTTAAAACTATTATTCATAAGGATCGTTTACACAAAAGCACAAATTCGAGTATGGATAATTCGCTTCGGGCAATTTTCTTTGCGTTTTTCCTGATGCGGGGCATCAGCCTGTCTAAATAAGGCTCATCTGCAACCGCAATCGGTATTAGCTTTATATTCTCAAAACCACAGTCTTCGACAACCCTTCTATATTCCCCTGCGAATCGTCTTGTCGCCCGATTATGGGGTGGACACATAAGATAGAACAACCAGTCAGGATAAACATGAAAATCCAGAGGAGGAATTGGATCCTCAAAAAAACCATGGCCGGTAAGATCAACAAAATGCAGCATAGCCCCTCCTCGCTTCAAGCTTTGCATGCATTTTTCAAAGAATTCCTGAAGATTCTCCACATGCTCGAGCACATTATGCGAATAAATAAAATCGAACGTCCCGGCAAACAGCACATCATTCATGAAATTTCGATGATATTTGATATATTTTGTATTCAATGAAAGCGGCCTCGTGTAATTTAATAGAACATCTTTGAACAAGGGAATGCCCTTTGAGGATATCCTGTTAAATATTTCTTCCTGCGCGTCGAAAACTGCAGGCGGATTAGGTTCTATAAGATAACAACATGAAGCTCCTTTCCCTAACATTAACGCTGCAGGCGCCAGACAATGGCCCGGACCTATTTCAGCAACAACACTTCCTTTAATGGGAGAATTTTCAGGGAGCCATTTCTCAAGCTTCTTACAAACCTGGAGATGTTTGCCTGCAACAATTGGAAGATCTTTGTCGACAATAGGCGCTGTGGCCTTAGCAGGCATGCGAAGCAATCTTCGCGCGTGCCGTCGAACACCGTAATACAGGGAGCGAAACACTTCTCTCATATGCCATTCATTTAACATTTATACTTCCGGCAATTCGGCCGGAGCCGACACTTCTTTGTTCTCTTTCCTTGTGTTATTAATAGCGATAACTACACCAAAAAGCCACCACATCTTTAGCGGAGCACTGCTGGAGTCCCAGCTGGTATAGGATCGTATAATGTGAAAAGATAAAATAAGAGAAATCATCCTGCACAAAACATAAGCGCTTGTTCCCGGCGGAACAATCTTCAGGCTTTTCGATGAAGCTCTTATAAAATGCATAAGAAATAATGCCCATAATACAGCGCCAGATATACCCAGATCAGCCAGAATACCTAACCATGTTGAATGCCATGCTGCGCCAGTAGCCATTATTGCCACAGTCTTTTCTTCAATAGTTGGATCTCGCATTATGCTGTACAATTCATATGAGTTAATGTGAAACCCGAAACGACCTTTAACAGGATTTTTTCTTAAATGTGATAAAGCCGCTCTTCTCATCGATGTTCTAAATGTAGCTTTTTTCATGTTCATCAATCTTGAATCCCATCTGCCGGGAAGAAATATCAGTGTGCGCTGGACAAGTGAGGGTAACCTGAAAACGCGATTATTCCCCCATACAAGACCAGCCAAGAGAAGCGATAAAATCATCACGGCAGTTATGATGAACTTGAATTTTCTTTGTTGCCATGCCACAATAAAAGGACCTATTGCTGCAGTCGCGAATGCGGCTCGTTTCCCGCTTATCAGAGTTATCAACATACAGCCTGCAAAAAGCCAGGACTGCCTTCTGATAGGAGAAAACGAAAATGCCAGCGGATACCTTGAGAGAAGCCATATTATTACGGCAACAGCAGGTACGGACATACTTTGATGCCATGTGTAGAAAGCATATTCTGAAACAATTACCTGATTTGTGGCATAGGGCAGAACCGCCCTTAAAAAGCTCACAAAGGAACCTATAATGAAGAATGCAATTATCAGCCTGCTGTCTTTATCGTGTATTTTCTGATTTGATATGATAAAAAACGACATAAACCCCAGTAATACTTTGTAATAAAGCCTTGCACCAAAATATTCTGACCCCATAACACTAAAACCTACGGGATTAGCAATAAATGCCGCCAACACCAACAGGAAATAAAGCACTACGAAAATAGAGCCTGAATTTAAAACCCTTTTCTTCCGGAGCAAAACCCTGAGAATAAAAAACAAAAAGGCAACAGGAACAACTGTCTCTGCCAGAGAAAGCGCGCTTTCCTGAAACGGTACAAGGGGAAAATTAATAGTCAGCGAAAACGGGACTGCAAGCCAATACTTGTCATCCAGTCGCAACAAGATAAAAAGCACAACAACAAAAGACACGAATCTAATCAGTAGTTCTGCCTGGCCCGTCTTAATGAATCTTGCTACCATCAAGGTCATTAAAAGCCCGAGCATGACTGCAATCCAATTAATCACCCTGGCATTCAATGGGGGCAGAGATTTGTTGTTCATATCGTTTTCCTGTAATAAAAAGGGTTAAATGTCGAAACAGTTATTTTCTCTATAGAATATAGACGTGCATGATGACAAATGAATAACCGGAGCCATACCTATAAAATCGAGACGTTTAAATTTATTTTCCGCCAGAAAACGGAAACCTTTCTGATATTTCTCTCTGTCGCTATTATCCCATATGATTACCCCATCCTCCTTAAGGCCAAAAATAACATGTTTGGCGCAATTCACTCTGTCTCTCCCATCTATAACAGCTATATCAATCGAATCGGGGTATTGCAAAATATGCCTGGCATAAAGAGCATCAGGTTCAAGTTCTAAATAATGCATCTCAACTTTGTCTGGAGCAATCATTCTTATTTTATCATACCATGCTCTATCATGTTCGCAGGAAATTACTCTCTTAACATTTTTCGCCCACCACAGAGTTGAATTGCCGCATCCAAACTCAAATACAGTCATATCCGGCTGCACACGATTTTCCAGAAACCGGATAGCAGGGTAAACATAGAAAGGTAAAGGATTACCTTCCCTGTCGACGGGACATAATTCTTTACGGCTTCTAAACCACCCAACATTTCTTAACATGCTCTTAGTTAATAGTATGTATAAAGAATAGAAAACTGTTCTTTTCAGAATGTGATAAAGGAATGTCCTTATCAGCTTGATCATTGTGTCTCCTTCCCAGAATCCGGGTTCTGTCAAAAGTTTTGCATTTCATGACCTTCGGCCAAACACAATCCTTGCCAATGAATCGGTTACGCTCCCACGTGAAACCCTCAAACCCGTTCTCCCCCCTGTTTTTCGCTGGTAGGTGCGGAACCCTGCATAGCCCGATCACTTTCCGCTACCCACGCTTTTTTTTCAAAACCCATGTTTTTAAATATTGCGCAACCAATTTATACATCTTTCTTTGACGTTCATGTAGCCCCATAATCATAAGATAAACAAAAATAGCAGGAATAATTCTTGAAAAAGCATACATCCACTGCGCCTCAAAAGTCCCATTCAAAAGAAAGTTTACGGCCCCACCCGTTCCAATAGCAACAACCCCCGCCATTAAAGGATTTTGAATTTCCTTAACAACATCCTTTACTGTTATTCCGATTTTGTATGTCGCAACATACACGTTCAACATAACTGTGACTAGAAGTGACAAGGTATACGCGAATGCTATACCGTGCGGACCAAATTTAATCCCCACAACAAACAAGATTACCGTAAATATCAAAGAAATAATCCCCCATTTGAAAAGTCGCTTTGTGTTTCCCTTAGATATGTAACAGGCCACCATGATTCTATTTAACGGGAAAAGCACACTAACCGGAGCAAGAAGCCTGACAATGCTGGATGAATCAACCCATTGTTTGCCGAGCAGCAGCATAACAATTTCACGAGGGATCAAAGTAAAGAAAATACAAAAAACCATAGAAATTGTAGTTAAGACACATACAAACGCAAGAAACAGTCTACGAAACTCCTTTGGGGTATTTTGCA
Source organism: Verrucomicrobiota bacterium (assembly GCA_042565725.1). Taxonomy (GTDB): domain Bacteria; phylum Verrucomicrobiota; class Kiritimatiellia; order UBA8416; family JBHORK01; genus JBHORK01. Next base: position 33,742 of record JBHORK010000008.1, on the reverse strand, counting down.
TCCTCGACAAAGCCGCAACACCGATCGAATAACATGGCGCGGCAATGAGATTGGCAGGCATTTCAATGCATCGCATGGCTCTATTGTATAAGCCCAGTAGTTGAGCACCTGAAAATTTACCAATCAAAACGCTACTAATACTGCGAACCATTCCTTCTGCTAAACTATACCCTGTAATGTGAAAGCCGAAACGAACGGCATTGTGAACATTCTTCTTCTCAAAAGACAGAGTAGGCCTCCAAGAGCAAACAACCCATGCGGAAATTAGAATAATAAATCTTGGAACCAGAATAAAAACAACAATGGACCAATACCCAAACCCTGAAAGGGCCATTACTATACCTGTTGCCGCGCCGCAAAATGTTGCAAAGACTTCAACATATGCAAGCGTTCTGAAATATAATTTTCTTCTCATCAAAGCCCAGTGTTGTATACAGAGGCTAGCCGCCAAAAACCCGGATGCGAGAGCAAGGGTAATCCCCCTCATCTCGTTTCTGTTGTAAAACCATGCTATGAACGGAGCCGACATCACCAGAATTAAGGTTATAACAAAGCCCAAGCCAGCATTGATCCAGAAAAGCGAGTTGACTTTCTTATGGTCCATTTCATCTGACTGGACTATGGCCGTAGATAATCCTATTTCTTTAAAAGTTTCAAGAATGGCAACTACAGCAACCACCATCGCTACAAGACCATAATCATCCTTCGTTAAAATCCTTGCCATTATCATCGTAGCCGCAAGGTTTACGCATTGCATAATGACACGGGCCGTCACAGATACTAAACCGAAACCTATGCTTGCCTTTGCAATGCAAGCATCATTAAGATCGGGGTCAAATGAGAAAGGTCTTTTATGATTTATCATAACTTTTCAAAAATACGATCTCTATCAGCACGAACTAAGAGCACCCGCAAATCCTGAGATCATTGCTTCCCCAGGCCATCAACCTGATCATTGCATGAATTCACAGTGCGGGAGTGTTTCATCCCGTACTTGCTTCGGGACGCCAAGGAGCGAGATGTTTGGCTGCAGCAACCATGTCAAACACCTCAGAACACAGACAATTCTGTGCTATGGGCCCATGTTCAAGGCGAACAAAACGGAAATATTGCTCAAAATCTGACCATTACAATGCACTATGTGCCAACGTGGTCACGTGATAGTTTTTGTTCTTTATTCTTTATGCCTTCTTCACATTTTCCGCCGGTTTGCACACACCACGAGTGTCAACAACAAGCGACAGGGCTTTCACCAGTTTGCCATGATCAACGCTGTCATGGGCGGTAACTATGATCGCGACATCAAACCCGCCATTCTCAACTTCCTGCCAGGATACACTCTTGATGCCGGCCAAATCAGAATGATCTCTTGATGGCCTTATTTCCGGACAGTAAGGATCATAATACGAAACCTTCGCACCTTGTTTTGACAAATTCTCCCACAACATATACGCCGGACTTTCCCGGTCGTCGTCTACGTTCTTCTTATACGCAAGACCAACCAGAAGCACGTGACTGTCTTTCAATGCTTTACCCTGTTCGCCAAGCGCAGCTATGGTCTTTTGAATCACATATTCCGGCATGTGTGTGTTGATTTCACCCGCAAGTTTAATAAACTTCGTGGGTATCCCGCATTTTGCAGCTTTCCACGCAAGATAAAAAGGATCAATAGGAATGCAATGCCCGCCAAGACCCGGCCCGGGATAAAACGGCATATACCCGAACGGCTTTGTGCTTGCCGCATTAATAACTTCCCAAACATCTATATCCATTTTCTCAAAAACCATTTTTAATTCATTGACCAACGCAATATTGATCGAACGGAAAATGTTTTCCACAAGCTTTGCTGCTTCAGCAGCGCGACAATTGGAAACGGGAACGGTTTCACAGATAATACTATTGTATAACGCTTGGGCCGTTTCCAGAGAATCATCCGTTAAACCTCCTACGACCTTGGGAATTGTTGATGTGGAATACTGAGGATTGTTGGGGTCTTCACGTTCAGGCGAAAACGCGACAAAGAAATCTTCCCCTGCTTTAAGCCCTGATTTCTTTTCAAGAATAGGAACCAGAACCTCTTCCGTAGTACCGGGATAAGTAGTTGACTCAAGCACTATCAACTGCCCCTTGCGAAGATGCGGCCCAATCTGTTCGGCTGTCTGACAGATATATGACAAATCCGGATCGCGATCTTTAGTCAAAGGAGTAGGAACACATATAAGAATAGCGTCACACCCGGAAACTGAAGCAAAATCAGTGGTAGCACCAGTATCACCTTTAAACGCTTCAGAAATCGCATCGGCAGAAATGTGCTTGATATATGACTCTGATTTCTCGAGCTTCTCGATCTTAGCGCTGTCAGTATCAAAACCCAATACAGGAAAGCCGCCTTTAGAAAACTCAATAAGCAGCGGCAGTCCTACATAACCCAATCCTATAACACCAACTTTACACTTACGACCTTCTATTCTCTTCAGTAACTCATCTTTCATTTTTTTCTCCATTTTTACCCATGTACATCTGCGGTTAATCTTTTATTCTTTACAACAATCTCACTTCAGCAACATCTTAACAACAACACTTCCCCACATATCTTTTGCCTTTTTCTGAAAAGTCCGAATTTTTTCTATTCTCTCCTTTATAAATTTATCTTCTTCCGGCAATTCCCCGCTGTTATGAGCTTTACCGCTTATTTCTTTTTCAACTTCATCAAGAAGAACCGAGGAGCTTGTTATCCTTTTCCCCGCCAGATCAGCAATGGCATTTTTAATAATTTTTCCTAAAGCATCTCTGGCTCGATAGTAATCCTTTCGATCCCCTTTTATCCATATCTTTTCTAATGCGTGCCATTGCTCAAGCTGCCTGACGCCCATACTCGCACTGCCTTTGCTTATTCCCAGCGCGGCAGTAAGATCGTCCAGTGATTTGGGTTCCCTGCAGAAATACAGATAAGCGAATATCTGCCCCAGAACACGACCCACGCCCAATGATTGAGTCGCATGTCCTGCGGCTTCAACCATATTCCGCACTATTTGATCATGTTTATTCATTTTCTTTTTTCGCGTGATTAGCGGGCAAGCTTTTCATACAACTCTCAATTCCATTTCACTTTCATTAACAGATAAATAGTGAATTGGTTTTTCAGTCCAGGAACCGGTGTTTATGTACCGAATATCATTAAACATACATTCCTCGGCATAATGCGTATGCCCGCAGGCTACTGCTTTTACATTATTCTCCCCGGCATGTTCCACGGCATTTTCCATGACTCTTCGCCTGAAGGCCCTATACAGACGTGGAAACCTTTTGGCATAAAACGCTACGTGCATGGAAGGAGCACCCATCCGTATCCGCATATTATAAAAGAAGTAAAAAATCATCACAAACGTCTGGCTCAACAACCCACGGTCTTCGTAACTGTGGCCGTGTGAGACAAAAAGCTTTCCGTTGATATTGAAGCATGACTTAAATTCAATTTTTTCCGGATCTTCCGGCATATAGTTCCTGTCATGATTACCGCGTATCCAGACTACAGGACGTCTTAATGACTCTTTTCTCAGCAGGTCCAACGCTTCCATGTGCTGCCTGGTCATACATCTGTGATTATAGTTCACAACATCACCATTTAAGACGATGGCGTATTCTGAAGGGATTTTTCCTGCAAAGTCGATGAATTCCCCGCACAAGCTGTATTTGGAACCAATATGCAGATCGCTTATAACAATAGCATTCATTCGCCAGCAGCCTGCCCTTTGGAAGCCGTTGTCACGATACACGCGATAGCAACAGATAAAATCGCGGCCAACAACCATACAGTTGCCGGCATCTGCAGATTAAAATCACCAAGCGAATGAAAACCCATGCACACAAAAGCAAAAATGCCGCTCAGTACAACCGCGTGTGCTCCTGCCGACCGACCGTAATTATAATCATTCTGCTTACGTTCTCTGACTTCCCGATTGTGTCCTGCGAGTAAAACACCGAATACCATCAAAGCCGGTATCATAAAAAGAATAAGGCCGACTATCCCGTATTCCTCAAGAAGCTGAACCCAATCGCTGTGCACCTCATATGAATGAAATTCGTAGTTCGGATGAGTCGGCCACACACCCAATTCCAGATCACCATCAGGACTTGCGGCATAATGAGGCCAGAGATGCTGATGCATCCCTGGACCGATACCTATAATGGGGCTGTCCTTCCATGCCCGAATAGCGCCCGATATCATTTTGCCGCGTGATGTAGCAAGAAGCCTCTTTTGGATAATAACTTTCATTTCCGTAAAAGACCTGTTTTCTGTTTCACGCCACCTGAAATAAGATTTGAATCGTTTCATGTATGGAGTTTCAATACTGCAGAAGATGACCAGAATCATAATAAAACAAGCGCCCAACAACATTCTCCAATACCAGCGTACTGATGTTCGCCATTGAGAAAAACCGTAGATCAGTGCGGCAAAGGCAATGACAATAACAGTAAGCCCCCCTCCCCTTGACTTGCTCAATACAACTCCAATTAACGCTATCACACCCAGAAGAGCCGCAAAAAGCTTCCGCTTCCATTCCGTGCCTCTATCAAGCAGCAGACCAAGGCAGAGACAGAAGCCCAATTCCATAATGCCGGAGAAATGGTCAGGACAAAAATAGGAGCCGGTAGCTCTCCCGTCATTGACATACTGTTCGTATCCCTCAGCCCAGAGAACATGAGTACTGCGCCATACGCAATGATTAATTACTCCGTACAACCCCAACAAGAATAAATCGGCCAGGATGAACACGAATAGTACTTTCCGCATTTTCCTGTTAAAGCCGAAAACAATCTGTATGCCCAGCAGGAAGGGCGTAAGAAACAGCAGAAGGCTTCTTTCAGCATCCATAAAAACTTCAGCCTGCATGAAGCGGATAAATGCATAGACCAGGAACAACAGAAAACTCAAGACGGAAAGCATCTTGAATCTAAAATTAGCCCCTTCCTTCATGTTCAGCGCTGACTGACCGGAATCATTGTCTTCTATGTTTGTCGGCAGACAAAGCCGAATTGCCAAAAAGAGAGAACCTAAAAAGATGAAAACAGTAAACGGCCAGAACCACCACATTTCCCAGGCGCCAAAAAACCAGGGGCCAATAAGAACAGGGATACACACACAGACAAAACCGGCCCATGCAAGAATTGTGTTAAGGAAAAGCATGATAATTAGAAATTGGAAATTAGAAACTTGTCTTTCCGATATTTTAAACCCAAAGAGCGGAGGAAATATCTTCTTCTGTCCTCAGATCCGTTGGATCTTATGGATCCAGAGGACAGACCTAGTTTCGCTGCGAAACTCCAGTCAAAGAAGAAGATATTTCCGCAGCGAACAGACTCCGTCCCCGTGGATTATGCAGTAAAATAACCCATAAGGACTTCGTTCAATTAGTTTTGAACGTATCAAAAGCTGATGGAAAGTCAAGCAAAAGCAGGATTCAGGATTCAGGAGTTACGAATTAATATGCGCACAAGCACTTTCTTGAACCCTCTTCTTACGCTTGAACGCTCAATCCCGCCTTGCAGGACAAGTATCCAATTTATCACGCTACGGCGTGACAAGGAACACCCGATGTCCAAGGATAGGGCTTTTCCTTGCTTTGGGAGTTGGACATTCCTTGTTGGCTGTTGGATATTCATGTTCTATCTTCCCCCGCCTCCTGACTCCCTTGGGCGCCGTAGCTATTGGAGCGTAGGCGGCTTACTTATTCTTCCCCGCCTGTTCTGCCACCCATGGATAGGTCTGCGATATGCCTTCTTTGAGGGAAAATCGTGATTTCCATCCTAACTCATGGATCTTATCGTTCTGAAAATTCCGGGCTTTAACGCCGACAGGTCCTTCGATGTGTCGAATATTAATCTTTTTGCCCGCAACATCTGCAATTACATTGACAAGTTCGTCTACGGATACATATTCCCTGCGTCCAATATTAATGGGATCCCCGTGGTCCGACTGCATCAACATATAAATGCCGTCAACCATATCCTCTACATACGTATAGGCGCGAGATGCAGTACCGTCCCCCCAGACTTCGATTGTTCCGTTGTCTTCAGTTTCAGCAATCTTCCGGCTCAAAGCGGCAGGGGCCTTTTCTCGCCCACCAGTCCAGGTCCCTTCGGGTCCGTAACAATTCTGGAAACGGGCAATACGGACAGCCATATCAAAGTGGCGTCCATATGTAAGAGCCATGCGCTCCGTATAGAGCTTCTCCCAGCCGTACTCGTTGTCCGGCATTGCAGGATAAGCTTCCTCTTCCGCCAGTTCCGGTTCATCAACGGCCATATCGCGATAGACGCAGGCGGAGGATGAAAAGAAGTAGCGTTTAACACCCACCTTAGCAGAATTGTGGATCATATGAATATTGATCAGTATGCTATTATACATGATTTCACATTCAGATGAATGAATAAAGCCCATGCCCCCCATATCCGCAGCAAGCTGATATACTTCATCAAATACGCCGTCATCAAGCGTCAGCGCTTTTACACAATTATCCTCAACACGAAGGTCTATCTTCATAAATTCATCAGCAGCGGATTTACAAAACTCATGTTCCTTTATATCCACCCCACGAACCCAGTAACCTTCTTTTTTCAATCTCTTAACCAGATGCCCCCCGATAAACCCGCCAGCGCCGCATACCAATGCTTTTCTCATTCTTTATTTCCTTTATTTCATTCCCAACAATCCCTGCCTAAATCAACGATCTATTCAGAGGCTTTTATCCCATCAAAAAAGGTGTGTCCTGCTTGTTCTCGTGTCTAATTTCATCCACGGGCTGTTTCTTTCCCTTGCCCGCAAAAAGGCGATTCGGCACATTTATTACATAAGCATCTATTTCCGAAATATTGGTATATCCATGAACAACACCTGGTGGAAGAATTATAGTCATTGGACTGCTTTCGCCCGCAACAACCGTTTGCAAATTTCCATAAGTCGGTGAATCCGGCCGATTGTCCCACATTTTTACTCTAAAATCGCCCGGGCCGGGAAAAGCAAAGAAATCCGTCTGATCACAGTGCTCATGGGGCCCACGTGTATCTCCCGCGTGTGTAACAGAAATATAACCCATTGAAGGCATTATGTTGTGATCAATCTCGTCCTCGCGAAAGAACTCAGCCAGCCAGCCTCGATTGTCGGAATTTCTTGCCATAGACCGTAACTGAACACCTTCAATATTTCCTTCTTTCCATTCCATTTTTCACACCTATCAGGGTTCTGCAAAATAAATAATTTTGCAGAACAGTAGCCAGAAGCCAGGATTCAGTAGTCAGAATATCAAAAGAAATTCCTTGTTTTATTTTGAATTATGACTTTTGTCTTCTAAATTCTTTCTGCGAAATTCTGAATTTTACAGAACTATAACACCTATCAAAAATCCTCCGCTAAGGCTTGAAGATATTCTCCATATTCACTTGTCTTCAGCGAAGAGGCCAGTTCGGCCAACTGATCCTTATTAATATATCCCATTCTGTAGGCTATTTCTTCAAGACAACCGATTTTCAAGCCTTGCCGGCTTTCAATGCTTGCGACAAAGTTACTCGCGTCCAGCAAGTCCTCCGGTGTGCCTGTGTCGAGCCATGCCATGCCACGCCCCATAAGCTCAACCGTCAGCTCCCCCATTTCAAGATATACCCTGTTAACGTCTGTTATCTCCAGCTCACCCCGACCGGACGGTTTCAACCCGACCGCTATTTCGACAACGCGATTGTCGTAACAGTAAAGCCCCGGTACAGCGAATTTGCTTTTGGGGTTAGCGGGTTTTTCCTCAATACTGATCACTTTCCCGGCATCATCAAATTCGACCACGCCATAACTCTGCGGATTCTTTACCGGATACCCAAACACTGTTGCGCCCTTTTCCTTTGTCAATGCGTTACGCAGAAATCGCATGTCACCATAAAACAGATTGTCGCCTAAAATAAGACATACTGGAGAATTCTCAATAAATTCCCGCCCTATCACAAAAGATTCCGCAATCCCTTTCGCCTCTTTTTGTTCCGCATATGAAAAAGATACACCAAGTTGAGAACCGTCACCCAAAAGATCCTTAAATCTCGGAAGATCCTGAGGGGATGAAATAATAAGTATATCTCCAATACCGCCCAGCATCAGCGTTGAGATCGGATAATAAATCATGGGCTTATTGTAAACAGGCACAATCTGCTTACACACTGCCTTGGTGACTGGATACAGCCGACTGCCGGTACCGCCTGCCAGCACAATGCCCTTCCATTCAGAAGCATATTTACCGCTCATTTGCCTCTCCTCAATAATTCAGCATATATTGCCACAAAACCGCAAAGACACAAAGAAGATTTTGTGGTATTTTATATTTCAAATCTGCGATTTGTTTGTGTAATGTTCGAGTCAGTTAACTAGAACAACGTTCTGTGTTCTGCAGAAGAAAAGAATAACGCAAGTTCTCGCAATAGAAAAACAGGAAGAAACAATGCACATTTTGATAACAGGCGGCGCAGGATTTATCGGCAGTCATCTCTCAGAACGACTTCTTAAGCGTGGCGACAAGATTGTCGTACTGGACAATATGAATGATTACTATGATCCGCGCACCAAAGAGAAGAATCTTGAACGGGCAATGAAATCCCCCCTCATGACTTTTATCAAAGGCGATATCCTGGAATTGGATCTTCTGGAAAGAATTTTTAACGAAAACGCATTTGACGTAATCGTACATCTGGCGGCCCGCGCCGGCGTAAGGCCAAGCCTGGAACAACCAATCCTTTACGAAGAAGTAAACTGTCGCGGCACACTTAACCTTCTTGAAGTAACTCGGAAACATAATGTAAAACGCTTTGTATTTGCTTCGTCTTCAAGCGTTTACGGCAACGTTAAAGAAACCCCATTCAGAGAAGATGCCAGAATAGACCACCCTATAAGCCCTTATGCGGCAACAAAAGCCTCTGGCGAGCTGTACTGCCGCAATTATCACGATCTTTTCGGGCTCTCAATTACCGCATTACGTTTCTTTACCGTTTACGGCGCACGTCAGCGTCCCGATATGGCAATTCATAAATTTACAAACTTAATTGAGCAAGGTAAAACTATTCCCTTTTTTGGAGACGGAAATACCGCGCGTGATTACACATATTACACCGATATTATTGATGGAGTCGTGTCAGCAATTGATCGCGATCTGGGTTTTGAGATTATTAACCTGGGCGAATCGCAAACAACAACTCTTTCTCAGCTTGTGTCAACTATTGAAGAGGCTTTAGGTAAAAAAGCCTCACTTGAAAGACTGCCTTCTCAACCCGGTGACGTAACGATTACCTGTGCTGACGTTACAAAAGCAAAACAACTGCTGGACTATAACCCTTCAACTACAGTCAAAGAAGGCGTAAAACAGTTTGTAGAATGGTACAAAGCAGGAAACAGGAGTCAGTTGTCGTCTACTCCATTAGATCAATAAGGTCTTGATCCACCTCAACGGCTACTGCCCGTCCAATTATTTCAACGTTGAGCTTCACTTTGGTTTTGCTTTGTAAAGACTGTATCACACCTTCAATACCCATAAAAGGACCCCCGACAATTCTGACACGACTTCCTTTAGTGAACGCTGCACAGGCACCTAAAGTAGGATCAACTGACAATGCTTTGCGGATCTGAGCAAGCTCATGAAGAAGCTGGCTTTCGTTGATCGGCTTAAGAGTTCTGAAGACGTGATTGCTCTTCAGCAGGGTAACTCGTTCTTCACGGTCAACTGAGGCAAAGAAATAACCAGGGAATATCGGTTTCTCAACAACAACCTTACGGCGCTGATACACCTTGGTCTCCTCCCGTAAAGGAAGGTAGCAGCTGATACCGTGAATTTCACAGAGTTGCCCCAGCTTCTTCTCAGATCGTGGTCGCAAGAATAACACATACCAGCTCATAATAGTGAAGATATATGTATTAACAGTAAAACGCAATACCAGGGATTTGCACGGCAAGAAGCTTACCTGCCCATCATACTCAGCGCTGCAGGCAGGTGGCTGAGGCTTGCTTTCTCGCTATCGAAGTCGGGATCGGCATCGAAATCGATTCTGCCGTTTTGTAGATCCAAGCTATGTAATCCATTGCAAGATGGTAGCCGTCCGGTTTTTTGCGTCCCAATGCCATGTTATGTCGATAGCGATACCGATTTCGATAGCGATTTGGCATATCTGCCGTGTATCCCATTATGAAAGCAGAAACAAACAGTTTATTCGCTACGCACTTCCGGTTATATTATTTTTTTAAAAAACCCAGTTCTTTTCTTGTTTACGCATCGAACTTTATTTTGTTAGCCTATCTATATGTCTTCCAAGAAATCGAAATATAAGAGAATCCTTCTTAAGCTCAGCGGTGAAGCTCTCCAGGATAATAATAAACGTTTGAGTATTGACCCTAATATTGTTGAAGGAATTGCAAAACGCCTTAAGGCCATCGCGCAGATGGGTGTAGAGGTCGCCATAGTTACCGGCGGTGGTAATATTTTCAGAGGAATGAGCGGAGAAACCCACGGAATAGACAGAAACACGGGTGATTACATGGGAATGCTTGCTACTATAATTAATGCCCTTGCCCTGTCAAATGCGTTAGAAAAAACAGGGCTGGAAACACGTATTATGTCGGCGATCGAAATGAATAAAATAGCAGAACCATTTATTCTTCGGCGCGCTCTTCGTCACTTATCCAAAGGTCGAGCTCTTATCTTTGCCGGCGGCACCGGCAATCCATATTTCAGCACCGACACAACCGCAGCTCTGCGAGCCAGCGAAATCGGTGCGGATATAATTCTGAAGGCAACAAAAGTTGATGGCGTTTATTCATCTGATCCTCAGAAGGATCCCACGGCAGAACTCTATTCCAAGCTGAGCTATTCAGAAGCCCTGAAAAAATCACTTAAAGTAATGGATGCAACCGCTTTTTCACTTTGCATGGAGAATAAAATCCCGATAATTGTATTCAACTTCTTTGATCCGCACAGCATTGAGAATGTTGTGGCTGGAAAAAAAATTGGAACATTAGTTTGTGATTAGTCGGACAACTTCTATGCGTTGCGCAAAATATTGCCGCAACCAAATTAACGAATTACTCCGACACTGGCCGATAGGCCGTCTTAGAAAGGAGGATCGCTATGGAATCATCTGATGATATTCTTTTGGACGCCGAAGAAAAAATGGGGAAATCTCTCAAGTTTCTACAGGACCAATTCTCGGGAATAAGAACAGGAAAAGCTTCTCCTGCGCTGGTTGAGAATATCAAGGTGCCATATTACGGAACACCCACGAGAATGAAGGAGATAGCAGGGATATCAACACCCGAACCCAGGCTGATAGTAATTAATCCGTTTGACCCAACAGTTTTGTCCGAGATAGAGAAATCGATTCTAGCCGCAAACCTTGGAGTAACACCAATGAATGACGGCAGGTTAATACGGATTCCTATCCCCGAACTCAGCGAAGAACGACGCGCTGAAATGGCCAAAGTCACCAAGCGGATGGCAGAGGAAAGCCGTGTTGCCGTAAGAAATGTGCGCAGAGACGCCAATGATCATATTAAGAACATCCAGAAGGATGGGAAAATCACCGAGGATGAAAAAGGCAATACTTTAAAGGAAATGCAGAAGACTACAGACGAATATATTGATAAAATAGATCATTTGCTAAACGCCAAAACAGAAGAGATTATGGCGGTATAGTTAATATATGCATAACCCTGAAGGGGCAATATTCCCTCAATTTTCGAGGAATCTGATTGACTATTCGGGACAGTATGAATATTGTTTAATGTGTTTTAATTAGTGGAGTTTAGATTAATGACAGATAATCCTCAAGAACAGAACGTATCGCTTCCGCCTAAACTGGATCTGCGTAAGGCTGGTATTATGCAGGCGGGAACACCCTCGCCGGCTGGCGAATCATCGCTTCCGCCGGAAACAAATGCCGGAAACCCAATCGCGCCAGGTGCCAGTATTCAGCCGAAGTTGAAAGTGAAAGAGGAAAGCGTTCAGCAGGTTGTTCAAATCAAACCCCCGGAAGCAACACCCTCCGCAGAAGTCCCAGCGATCAAAATTCAGCCGGGGGCCGAAACAAGCGAGCCGTCTCAAGCACCAACAGTACTCAAACCAACCATCGCACCAGCAGAACCAACACCGCTAAAATCTGAAGGACAGCCGCCTGCCGCGGTTGGAGTCAAACCTGCACCTGCAAAACCAGCGGCCCCTTCTACCATGAGACCAGTAATAAGTGACCCCAAGAGACAGACATCCAAGATTTCACTCGACGTTGCAATGGCAACAGTAAATGGAGCAGCGCCTCAACCTGTATCACAGGTTCCCAAAAAGGAAACTTCACGGATATCACTCGAAGCCACAATGCCAACAACCGAAGGGCCAGGCAAAGCTCCAGCGGGAAAGCTTATAAAACCCGCTCAGCCCATACCTGTCAAGCCGCTGCAGGCAATGCCGACAGAAGCACCTGCAACAATCAAACTTACCAAACCCGGTCAGGCACCGGCAGCTCCGAGCATCTCGCTCAGTCCAACAATGCCTCCCAAAGAAGGGCTAGCCTCTGCAACCTCGGCGGCGCCAAAAACTATTCGACTCAAGAAACCAAGTGAAGCTCCAACAATTAAAGTTTCACCAGGCGGCGATAAGCTAAGCAAGACACAACGCATTGATGCTTCTCTGGCCGGACAGGAAGCTGAATCCCCAACTAGACGCAAAACAATTAAGGTTAAAAGACCAACCAAAAGACCTACGGTAAAAGCGGCACCGGAGACCTCTCGCGGAGAAGACCAGGAAGAAAAGCTTCAGGAAGAGCCTGCATTTACAGATGTTCCCACGGATGAACCGGGAATCGCGTTTCCGCTTGTCGCTATTGCAGCAATCCTTGTTGCCTGTGTGACAATCTATATGTTTTTAGCTCAGGTTATCGGCCCGAACTTATCCCTTACACAATATTCCTACCATAAAGATGGTCCAGATCTGAGCTGGCCGGGAAAAATATCAGTAAGATAGATAAATACAAGAAACATAAGCATGTCTGAACAGAACCTTATTCATATCAACGATAATAACTGGAAAAGCGAAGTGCTTGATTCTGGAATTCCGGTTCTTGTCGATTTCTGGGCTGAATGGTGCGGACCATGCCGCGCGATAGCTCCTATTCTTGATGAGCTCTCTAAAGAAATGGCCGACAAAATAAAAATAGCGAAAGTTAATGTTGATGAGAATCAGAAACTCGCAGGTGAATTCGGAATTCGTTCCATTCCTACCCTGCTTATTATCAGCGGCGGTGTTGTTAAGGAACAAATGGTCGGCGCTATGAACAAAACCTCACTTAAAGAGAAAATCGAAAGCCATATGCAGAGCGACTAATGCATAACTCGATTTATTGCTCTTTTCTTATAAAAAAGCCGTCGCTGACTTCTTGAAACAAATTCCCATTACCCAGTACATGAGAAATCACAACTACGGGACTTTTTTTCGGTAATGGACGCCCATCTTTTTTTAGCCGCCTAACAATTTCTTCAAGCCCCATGGGTCTGTTCACCTCATCTAATATCACATTTATTCTCTCTCTCAGGGACATTTCTCCCGGCTTGCGCAATGGTGGTTGTACAGACGCTTGCCGCGCATTCTCGGAAACCCTGGCCACTACACGAGGAGACCCGGAAATAGCGTCTTGAGAGGCTGGCTGGCTGGCAACTTCTTCCCGGACTGTTTTTGCAGCTTTCCTGACAGCTTCTTTAGCCGCCTCCGCAGCGGCTTTAGCTGCTTCCCGCGCTGTCTCAGCCGCTATTTTTCTTGCCTCCTCCGCCGCTTCCCTGGCTTCTTCCCTGGCACGCTCTATTTCTTTCCGAGCTTCTTCTTCAGCTTCTTTTCTTGCCGCAGCAGCCGCTTCTTTAGCCGCTTCCCTGGCTTCCTCTCTCGCGCGCTCTATTTCTTTCCGAGCTTCTTCTTCAGCTTCTTTCCTGACCATCTCCGCCGCTTCTTTAGCCGCTTTCCTGGCTTCCTCACGCACGAGTTCTATTTCTTTCCTGGCTTCTGCTTTAGCTTTTTTCTTTGCCTCCTCTGCTTCATCAGCCTTTTTAGCTTCTTCCCTAGCCTGCTCAATCTCTTTCCTGATTTCTGCTTTAGCTTTCTCCTTCGCCCGCTCAATTTCTTTCCTGGTTTCTTCTCTTATATCATTAATTTCTTTGCTCTCTTTTGTATCCGCTTGATTTGTTTGTTTTCCTGCCCGTCCACTTTTTTTTGCCGACGTTTTGTCTTGTTTTGCGGCCGGCTCCGATACGGTTTCTTTTTTCTTCACGGGTTCAAAGCTGTCCGCCTCAAGAGCAATGCCTTCCTTTAAAACAAACAACCCCTTACTCTTCGACTCAAATGTGTTCTCATCATACAACACCTTGCGGACAACAAGCTTCGGCTTTGCCACAGGCAGAGGTAGCCCATCCTCTTGCAGTCTGGCGAAAACCTGCTCAAAATTCAGCGGCTTACCGGCCTCAGCAAAAACCGCCATAACTCTTCCCCTGAGACTTTTCTTCGGCTTTTTAGCTTTTTCCTCTTTTTCCTCTTTTTCTGCTTTTTCTGCTTTTTCTGCTTTTGGTTTTGCGGTCGGAGACGAAGAAACAGACGCATCTTCCTTTACAACGAACAGTCCCTGACCCTTCGACTCAAATATACTCTCATCATACAACACCTTACGGACAACAAGCTTCGGCTTGGTCACAGGCAGAGGTAGTTCGTCCTTTTGCAATCTGGCGAAAACCTGCTCAAAATTCAACGGCTTACCGGCCTCAGTAAAAACCGCAACAACTCTTTCTCGAAGACTTTTTTTTGTATCACTCATAATAGATTTGATCATCTAGAATATTGATAAGGAACCAGCAGTCAAGCGTTATTTAGCCCTCAATCCTTTATTCATTTGAGTTTTCCCCTAAAAAGTTGCAAAGTAAGAATGATTTTCAGCTTTCACCTTTATAATACGAACAAAACAAATGAAAAAACTTATATTTCTATTGATATTATCACCTCTTTTCTCAGCTGGATGTTCTCCAGAAAAAGCGCCTGCAAAAGAAACCTGGCTTGCGATGGGGACTTTTGCCAATGTCAGCGTTGGTGGACACGAACAGAAGAATCTGAAAATGTATGCCTCCGTTGCAAAAGACACTTTTTGTCAATTTGAGAATATGCTGAGTGTCTATGATCCTGAAAGTGAAATCTCACGTTTAAACAAATCGGCAGGCAGATCTCCCGTGGCTGTGTCGCCATTAACCCGTGAAGTACTTCAACTTGCCGTAAAATACAGCGATATCAGCAGCGGATGTTTCGACCCTACAGTCGCGCCCCTTGTCAGGTTATGGGGTTTTCATGACGGGACTGTTCCTGACAAACCGCTTGGCAGGCCTGTAATAGATGATGTTCTCGTCCCTTTTGGATATAAGCATGTGGTAATTTCGGAACACACAGCTTACCTCGATACCCGCGGGATGGAAGTGGACCTGGGAGGAATTGCAAAAGGGTACGCTGTGGATGTTTGCTACCGCCGGCTGGAGAAAATGAACGCTGAAAATATTATGATTAATCTTGGCGGCAATATAAGATGCCGTGGTTTATCACGAAAGGGAAAGCCGTGGAGAATCGGCGTGAAAAACCCTTTCGAACAGAGTCAGATTATCGGCATTATCACCTTGAGTAAGGGCATGTCTGTTGCAACCTCAGGACATTACGAGCGGTTCGTCACAATAGAAGGCAAGCGGTATGCCCATATTATCGATCCCAGAACCGGTTATCCTGCAGAAGGCGTGGCAGGTGTCACTGTAATATGTAATAACGCCGTTGAGGCCGATGCAATGTCCACCGCTTTATTTATTCTCGGCCCCAAAGAAGCTTTTGACCTGTTGAAAAAGATGCCAAAATGCCATGTTATGTTTATTCTGGACAAACAACCCTGCAAAGCGTTGATTACTCAGGGGTTTTCCCAATATTTTAAACCTCTTAATTCTTTCCGTGATAATATAGAAATTATAGCGGAATAACTGCCTAAAATGATAAAAAAATAATAAAGCTCTTGCCCCAAAGCGGTCAACCAGTTACATTATTAATTCTATTGGAGTAAAGGAAATAAATGGCAAAAAAAGGTCTACAGCTAAAATCCAAGATAGAAGCAGAAAAGGCCCCACCAAAACAGGAGAAGGCCGAAAAGGAAGCTTCGGATGAAGCATCGTCTGAAGAACCCAAAGCGCCTTCCTATGTTTTGTCGGTCATATTGGCATCGGTCGCAATAGTGATGTTTATTGTCCTGGTCTCTATCCAAGTGAAGGAATGGTTTGACTATTCCAAACCACCCACTGCGTGGGCTCCCAAGTTTATGAGTATATCCGCGTCGGTGTCCGAACCGGAAGAAAATGAAGAACCGGAAGAAGATGAAGAGTCGGAAGAGGAAGAAGAGCCGGCAGAAGACGCTGAAGAATAACTCTTTATTTTGACGACCTGTTGCCAAAATCTTGCCAGCCGTGTTGCTGACTGTTTTATCCACTGTAGCCTTTTACCGATATGAAGATACTTTGTTCTTCCAACATGCCGTACGCGCATGAGGCTTTCTCTACACTGGGCAATACCACGGTAATTGATGATCGCTCCATCATAACCTCCCGGGATGTTCAGGACGCCGATATTCTGGCTGTCAGATCTGCGGTAAAGATCAACCGCGACCTGCTTGAAAAAAGCTCCGTTAAATTCGTTGGAACAGCAACTGTCGGAACAGATCACCTGGATATCGCTTATCTTGAATCAGTTGGAATAAAGTGGTGCTATTCACCAGGATGCAATGCAAACAGCGTCTCAGAATACGTTGCGGCTGCACTTCTGAGTGTTGCCGACAGAAACAATTTCTCACTCAAGGGAAAAACTATTGGTGTTGTGGGAGTGGGTTGTGTCGGAAGCCTTATTGTTGAAAAAGCAAAAGTACTGGGAATGAACGTTCTTATGAACGATCCGCCGCGCGCGAAGCGGGAATACGAGATACGAGATACGAAATGCGAAATGCGAGATACGCAAAAGTGGAGTTCGCTGGATAAGGTTTTGATGGACGCTGATATTCTTACCATGCATGTGCCACTGACGCTGGAGGGTCCGGATGCAACTTATCATATGGCCGGTAAAGAGTTCTTCTCAAGAATGAAGCCCGGCTGCATTTTTCTGAACACTGCTCGTGGCGCCGTGGTTGAAACTAATGCCCTCATGGCGGCTCTAGAGGCAGATATTGTATCATGTGCTGTTATAGACACATGGGAGAATGAACCTGATATCAACAGGAATCTGCTTAATCGGGTTGACATAGGCACACCGCACATTGCCGGCCATTCACTCGAAGGAAAAGTAAAGGGCACAGAAATGGTGTATACTGAAGCCTGCCGGTTCCTGAAAATCAAACCGAAGTGGACTTTCGTTCTGCCTCCACCTGCAGTACCGGAACTGGAAATAAATGCGGCCAACTCTCGTGACGAAAATATACTAGGGAATGTCGTAAGAAAAATCTATGACATAGAAACCGACAATCAGAATCTTCGGGAATGTGGGTCAGGCAGTAGTCTTGCCTCTCATTTTGATGATCTGCGTGAAAATTACCATGTAAGACGTGAATTCAAATCTACCCGCGTTGTCTTCCATGACGCAAATCCGACACTAATAAAAAAAACCACCGGCCTGGGCTTTTCAATCTAACTTCCGTTTGAGAAGAAAAACTAGACAAGATCAACTGGATCTACAGGATAGAAGTGCCGACTACTTATGGGTTCTTACAAGAATAGCGTTCGCGCGCTGCCTACAGCTTCTGACATCATCATACATACCGCGGGCCTGATAAACGAGTGCAAGATTATTCAAAGTCTCCGCAACAAGAAAATTATCATACCCCATAGTCTTGTTTCTAATTTTCAGCGCCCGTATAAGCAAAGATTCCGCCTTAACATATTCCCCGCTCGTATAATATATTTTTGCCAGATTGTTCAACGTTTCATCCAACCGCGGATCATCAGCCGCAAACGCCTTTTCTTGAACAAACAAGGCTTTCTCTAATGAACGTTTTGCATCATCGTCCCTTCCTCCCCATGCCGTATACAGGGAGTATAGATACGTCCAGTCGGCCGCCACATCGGGATGGTAATTCCCCTGTGTATTTCTATCTATACTGAGCGCTCTTTGAAAAAGCTTTTCTGCTTCCGCGAAATTTTTCCTGGCTTTATAAGCCTGTGCCAGACAGTTCAAATCCGCAGCGACATACGGATGATTCTTGCCCAGCACCTTTTCCCTGACAGCAAGAGCTTTACGGGCATGCAACTCCGCTTTTTCATATCGACCCCAGGCCAAATAGAGCAAGGCCAGGTTATTCAGAGAAGTCGCAGTATGAGAATGTTCTTCTCCCAAAGATTTTTGCCTGATCGTCAGTGATCTTTCAAAAACAGTTTCTGCTTCTTTAAATTTACGCTGCTCCCTGTAAAGTGATCCGAGATTACTCAAAGTTATTCCAAGGGTTGGATGGTCTTTCCCTAAATTAAACTCAAAAATGCTCAATGCCCGTTTGTACAGGGATTCTGCTTTGTCATATTTTTTCTGCCTTCTGAAACATTCTGCCAGGTTGTTAACAGTGGCCCCCGTATGGTGGTGATACGGACCGAGTGTTTCATCAAGAATTTTGATTGCACGCTCAAAATATCTTTCAGCATAGTCATATTTATCATTACTCTCACAGGCAAGCGCAAGTTCGTTCAGAGCCGCAGCTACAGATGGATGATTCAAGCCATGTTTTTTCTCAGCATCCGCGAGTTTACTCCAGGCTATTCTCTCAATACCTTCGGGATGAACTTGATTCAGATCAGAAAACCCACCTTTGGGTTTGCCCTGCATTAAAGCACAGGAGGAGAAAAAGAAAACCGCCAGAAAAAGCGGTACTAATAACAGAACAATTCTTTTCATTATCTGCTCCAAAGCTGGAAAACAAAACTAACAATAACGACAAGCATAATACCCACAAAAATACAACTCATCAACGGAAAAGAAATTCACTAATATTTCGGAGCGGGATAACACTTATCAACTGTCCATGTGCGGGCAACCCGTTTCAGATGGACAGTATAATTGCCCGTAACCGTGTTTCCGCTGTCATCAGTATATTCATAGGGCAGCTCAATGCTTCCCGCGTTCTTGGCCATATAAAACTCAACCTGATCCATGGGATACAACACAGCTTCAGGAGGAAGATTGGTATCTGCCCGAACAGCTTTACACGCCGCCTTATAACAAGTTCGCTCGGAAGGCCAGCCACAACCAAAACACCCGATAATAGCAATCGACATCAGGATAAAAGCAATATATTTCATTGAGCACTCTCCATTCATATTAATTGTTTAGGCTGTAGTCTAAAGACTGTTAGTCTCGGCTCCTCTTGAATGCCTACAGTCTCAGCTTGCATATTAATAAAAATTATAAGAATTGTGTATAGAAAAAATACTGAATGAATTTGCGCTGGCAGCGCAAATCCCTCAATTTCTTATTGTCTGATCGTATAATTAATGAGATAATTAGATCCTAATACAAAAAGAGTCTAAAAGAAACCATGACAATGATACCAGTTAAGGTCGACCAGCTTTTTTTCTCGAATATGGGTTTTGTTGTTCTGCTCAGAAAGTCTGGAGAAGAACGAGCGCTTCCAATATTCATCGGGGCGGCAGAAGCTCAGGCGATAGCCCTCTATCTCAACAATGTTGATGTGCCGCGCCCATTGACACATGACCTGATGAAACAAATCCTGGATTCTCAGGAATGCCGGTTAAAAAGAATTGAAGTCTGTGACTTGAAAGACAGTACATTTTATGCCCGGCTTATAATTGAACGCGATGAGATTGAGATGGAAATGGATTCCCGTCCAAGCGACGCAATAGCACTAGCCCTGCGTTTTAAGGCACCTATCTACATTGATAAAAAAATAATGGATGAAGCAGGTCGGGTGTTTACCGATTCGGATATTATGGGTTCTGAAAATATCAAGAAAAAGTCTCAGAAAACAGAAAAGATGACTCCTCTTCAAACGCTTGAGCATGAACTTGAGGAATCTATTAAAGCTGAACGCTATGAAAACGCTGCCAAGCTTCGCGATGAAATAAAGCGGCTCGGTAAAAACAACACCAAGAACTGAATCTTCCGGATGCCAGAACTCATAACCCGCCAAACGATAGAATATCACTGGGACGCATCACCTGCGCATAATGAGCGAATGCTGAAGTTTATCAAAGCCGGCGTGTATCTCGTAACCTCTCAATCCATGTCTGCAGGACGAACCACTCTCGAAATTGTCCAATCCGCGCTCATGGGCGGAATACGGCTGATCCAACTCCGGGAAAAAGATCTTCCCGAAACGCAATTCAAAGCTCTGGCTGGAAAAGTTAAGAGTCTGACCGACCGGGCCGAAGCGTTACTGCTGATAAACGATCGATTGGATGCGGCAATAGAAACAGGCGCTGACGGCGTACATTTGGGCCAGGACGATTTACCGGTAAATGAAGCGCGAGAACAGACACCAGACCTTATTATCGGGGCTTCAACACACTCCGTTGAAGAAGCCGTCAAAGCGCAGGCGGACGGAGCGTCATATGTGAATATCGGCCCGATCTTTCCAACTCAGACAAAAGAAGGGTGCAGCGAATTTTTAGGAATAGAAGCCGTTAAGGAAATATCCTCCGCCATTACAATCCCATTCACCGTAATGGGCGGCATAAAAGAAAATCACATTCCCGATCTAATTTCAGCAGGTGCACGCGTCATTGCGATAGTTACGGCAATTACCGCCGCGGAGAATCCGGGAAAAGCGGCAGAAACACTGATAAACATTGTGAAAAACGGCTAACAATAATTAATCTTCTTCAACAAACCCACCGCCGCCGTCACCACCACCGCCGCCGGACGAACCGCCGCCGCTATCACCTGAATCATCGCCCCCATCTGAACTTCCAGTTGATGTAACCGGCGCTGGCGTAGAAGAGCCGTTTCCACTTCCGCCGCCTCCTCCGGATGATGCAGCAGCAGCAACTACTACTACTTCTGTCAAAAGCGAACCCAGCGTAAGACTCGGATTTTCTTTCCATGCTTCCTTATTGGCCCATGAAAGCCACCCTCCCGGCTGCATAGGTCGAGTCCAGAACGGCAAAACTACAATCTCTCCTGCTTCTCTGTTCCATAGATGAACCGGTCTGGTTACCCCCCACAGAAATTCCGTGAAACTGTTAGCATGATATTTAACGCCTACTACTATTTCTCTCCCGCCTCCACCGGCAAAAAAGCTTACTTTCCCTTCCGCGAGAGAAGGCATAGCGCTTGCTGCAATAAGCATCACGCATATTAACACCCTGATTACGCTTATTTTCACTGGTTACTTCCCGTGTCTCTACACATAAACCTTTACACAGATCTGGAGATTCCCTTGAAAGCCAGGGAGATAATACAATATATTGGAACAAGACTCAATGATATTTCAGATTCTCTTTACAATTGAAATTGACTCCCCACCGACAGAGAGGAAGGGAAGGAAAGGGATTTTAAGGGTGCCTTCTTTTTGGTGTTGACCCTTGACCCCGAAGAATGCGCCTGGCGGGGATCGAACCCACAACCTTCGGCTTCGGAGGCCGACACTCTATCCAATTGAGCTACAGGCGCATATTGCAACTATTCGGAATGCTAGCGAAAAACTAAGGGTTATTCAATAACGCCTTTTTCTTTAAGAACATCACGAATTTCAGGTTACATGTTACAATGTTACAGGGGTATTGAAAATTATTCGGGAGCGGGCAGGCCTCTCTCTTTGTGTCCTCTGTGTCTCTGTGAGAGATATTCTTTCCGTTCTATTCGCACAATATTCGGACCTGGCTACGCGCCAAACATCCCGTTAACCAGCTCCTTGCCCATCGAATCAGGACTCTTCATTTCCTGCGCAGTCTTTATGAGGTCTTTCAATTCAAGAATTTCTTCCAAAACAATAAAACGGACAAGCTGTTCATTGGATTCCGAAGTGGTCAAAATAAGCTTGGATCCTTCTTCCATCAGAGTTATGACTATGTCTTCCTTGCGAATCTGACATATCGGCTGATCTGCATCCATTCTGTGCACAAAGAATTCCTCATTGCGAAATGCATCTTCTATACGCATACGCATGAAAGCAGTAACGCGGACTGATGAGAAATCCAGCTCGACACTCCGGGTCTCTTCGTTTTTTCGACCCGCGATTTCCGTTCTCACACCTGAACCGCCTTCGAAGCTCTTGATGAGTAGCGCGGGCGCAATAATGTCTGTTATAAAAAGGGCCATTACCGCAACTCCGAATAATTCCGGGGTTATTATTCCGGATGAAAGCCCGATACCCGCCACAATAAGGGTGACTTCTCCTCTCGGCAACATGCCGGCCCCGATCCTGAACGCGCCGCGCAGATTAAACCCCATCAGCCAGGCCGGCAGACCGCATCCGATCATCTTCCCTAACACAACCATTGCCGAGTAAACCAATCCGAAACCCAGAACAGGCTTCAAGCCTGCAAAATTAACCATCATCCCCATAACGCAGAAGAATACCGGTACAAGAAATTGATATATCCCGTTTAGCCGCTCGTGTATCTCGTGGACCACATCAGTCTGTGACAGTGACAGCCCGGTTACATAGGCGCCAATTATCATGGCAAGTCCCGCCATTTCAGAAAGACCGGAAAGAAATAACGCAAGACCAAATGCTACACCGGCAATAACGTCATTTGAATGAAACCATTTCAGGACATGTGTAATACGGGGCGCAAGCAAAATGCCGAGAATTGTACACACCAACCAGAAACCAAGCGCTTTGATCGCAACTATTCCTATCTTGCCCCACATAATACCATCATCGCTACCTGTTGTTTTTTTAATACCTACAACAATAGCCAGAATTATAATTCCAAGAACATCATCCAGTACAGCGCCGGACAGAATTGTTACGCCCTCAGGTGAAGACATTTTTCTCTTTTCGGAAAGTATTTGCGCCGTTAATCCCACAGAGGTTGCCGTTGAAACAGTTCCCAGCAAAAGAGCAGTCGGAGACATCAGTGAGTCCGCAAATCCCCATGCCACTGCCATAAAAGAACCGAGAAAAAACGAGACAATAACTCCGCCAAGCCCAACGACTGAACCAACAACTGAATATCGTAGAAAAATAGAAAGATCGGTTTCCAGCCCCGCCCGGAACAGAAGCACAATAGAAGCAATTACCGCGATAGCGTACAGCTCTGAACTCACCGGCAGAAAACCCGATACCTGTGGAAATAATGGTTGGCCGATCATCGGCAGGGAAATACCGCCAAGCGCATAAGGCCCTATTATCATACCTGCAATCAGCTCACCAAGCACCTTGGGCTGTTTCAGGTATCTGCTGAAAATATAACCGGAAAGCCTGGCTGTAATGATGATAACAGCCAACTGCACAACCAGCCGTGTCATTCCGTGCCCCATTGTACGTCCCCTTGAGAAAGTCGTATTTATTTAGTCCGCTATAGTATATCTTTTAAAAGAAATTAAGACAAGACCACAGGATACAAGAAGACTTATATAATGAAATGCAACTGAATTACTCAGTGAGGATTTTAATGATTTCTTCTTTACTGCCGCAGCTCAAAAGACTCTCCCTGATGGAAGGACTATTGAGCAATTTGCTGATTTCGGACAAATACTGAATATGAGGTCCTGTTCGGTTCGATGATGAAATTGTCATAATGAAGATCCTGGATAGTTCACCGTCAATTGAATTGAAATCTACGCCATCTTTCTTCAATGCGAAAGCAACAACAAGATCTTCAACGGAGGCGGTTTTCCCATGCGGAATGGCAACACCATGCTGCATTCCTGTGGACATTTTGTTCTCCCTTTCAAGAACAGCGTCCAATACCGCCTGGCGATCACTGATCTTGCCGACGGCAACCATGTAGTCTATCATCTCTTCGATAATGCCTTGCTTGTTTTCACTCTTAAGGTCAGGCA
Source organism: Verrucomicrobiota bacterium (assembly GCA_042565725.1). Classification (GTDB taxonomy): domain Bacteria; phylum Verrucomicrobiota; class Kiritimatiellia; order UBA8416; family JBHORK01; genus JBHORK01. The sequence continues at coordinate 9,680 of JBHORK010000008.1, read as the reverse complement.
GGTAACATCCGTTTTTAAGAACTTTCTTGAAATTCATAATCCAACAAGAATCTTTCGTTTCAGACCATTCAGGAAAAGACATACACTACTAAAAACGGCTACGATAAATCCAGTAAAAACTAGAGGAAATTAGAAATTGGAAATTGTCCGCCACGGGCGGATCAGCCTGCGGCTGAGAAATTCGGGACAAAAAAGACAACCCCATATATAAGGCAAATCAGGAAACAAAAACAGGGGTGTGAAGATCATTATTATGAAGCAGATCGTCCAGAAAAAATGCGCTCAATTTCTGAAATACAGGCCCCATACCGCCGTCTTTCATCATTTTACCGTCATATTCTTTCACCGTCGTAACATTCGGTGTAGTCCCTGCAATCAGTACCTCTGTGGCGTTAAGAACATCCTCTTTTGATATGTCGGCAAAAGCAACCTCTGTTAATTCACCGCTTTCAACAAGCTGTTTAGCAAGTTCCATTACTCTTATCATCGTTGTACCGCGAAGAATCCCGCCGGTCTTCGGAAAAAGCAGCTTCTTCTGTTTAGTTACAATGCCAACATTCTCAGTAGCTCCTTCCGCAAGGAAACCTCTCTCGTCAAAGGCTGCAACAAAATCAACACCTATATCTACAGCTTCTTTTTTCATCAAAACGTTTGGAAGATAATTACAGCTTTTCACGCCCGCGAAAAAAGGCCGCTTGGCGACAACAGAACTTACACCCAGCCGCGCGCCGTCCGGATGCTTTTCCATGAATGGTTCCTTGAGACGCGATGTAATCACATACAACTGGCTTTTAGGACAAGAGTAAGGGTTGACGTCAAGACTTCCCGGGCCGCGCGATACAAGAATGCGTACAAGACAATCTGCCTGCTTTCCCACGCGGACAGTCTCAAGAACAATGCTGCTAATGTCATCAAGAGCAGTTGGCAACTCGAAATGTAAAAGACGCGCAGAATATTCAAGGCGTTCAAGATGCCCTTTCATATTGTATATACTGCCATTAAGACATTTGAGCGTTTCGAATATGCCGTCACCCCTGTGAACCATATGATCATCCACCGGCACCAGCATCAGGGCCGGGTCTGTAACTGTACCGCCGTACACACTGGAATACATCGCGAAATAGTCCTTATGAAAAGGCTGCCTCATTCGGGATGCAATCTCAGCAAAGGATTCCAAATCAATCATATTCATACGGAATAGAATAAACACCAACAGAACGAAGTCAAGCGCAGGAGTCAGGATTCAGAATTCAGAAGTCAGAAGTCAGGATTGGGGAATATGGGACATTGAATGGGAAAAATGATGCTGAAAATTAGAAATTGGAAATTTGGGGAGATAAGAAGAAATGACGCCGCTCGCCTGCCCGCCGACACGCCATGCGGCATGGTGTAGTTGAATGACAGGGTTAATCCTGTCAAAATAATCTGAAGTCTTCTTCCTGAATACTGGATACTGACTCCTGAATACTTCTTTTAATAGTGAAATGTTCTACGGAAAATGTAATATTTCTTTAATGACTGAAATTAAGACAATTTTGCGCCTTTCCATATGGACGATGGCATTCTGGTACTGCGCTATGATAACAGGCCAAGCAGACGAGTTCCGTGTCAACGGGCCTCTGCCTGCACGTACGTTCAATCCCGTCTACCTGATGAGCCTCGGCCAGAATCCGCACCGCGCTGTTGTTTTATCCGGAAAAGAAATCCGCACAGGAATAGACTTCTCATACGGCAACCTGGTGGAATTTGACCAAAGCGGGTATAATGAAGTTCGGCTCGACATGGAATTGGCGCGTCTGCAAATCAATCTGGCCTGCGGATTGGGGCGCGGATTTGAAACAGAAATACAGATTCCATTCAGTTACGGACACAAAGGTTTTTTTGACGGCATAGTAGATCATTACCATAAATCACTCGACCTGCCCGAAGGCCAAAGGAATCTTGTTCCCGACGATATGTTTACCTATAAGTTAACGCAGGAAAACGAGACATTCTACCAGCTCACAGATATGGAGCCCGGCTTGAACGATATTGTTCTGGGCGTTCGCAAAAGCATCATCATTGAGAAGAATAATTTGCCGGGTTTTACATGCGGGCTCCGTCTAAAATTCCCTACAGGCGACAGCAGTAAAGGATTCGGCAGCGGCGGTTTCGATTACGCATTAAGTACGGCGATAGAGAAAACGTTCAATCGCTGGCATCTGCATTTGAATCTGGACTATATTGGCATATCCGGACACAAGAACTTCAGCAATCTTTATAGAAACGAAATGATTGCATGGCTTACTGCGATTGAATACAACATTTCCCGCCCAGTTTCAGTGATCGTCCAAATCCAGGGCTCCACACCCATGCTGCATGGACTTGATATAACCGAATGGGACGATCCCCCGCTTGACCTTGGGATTGGGCTTGGAGGCACGCATCAGGCAAAGGAATCGAAAAAACTATTCTTCTGGAAATGGTTGTTTTTCGAAGACCTTAACCCCAACGGTCCCTCGATTGATATCAGCACAACGTTCTACGCCGGCATACAGCTTTAGGCTATATATCATTGCCAACCCGTTCGCCATGGTGGACTATCCTGAACATTGAACATTGAACGCCCAACGTCGAACATCGAAGAAAGGAATAAAATCCTAGATGTTCAAATCGCACATTATTTCGATGTTCAATGTTCGAAGTTCGATGTTGGATGTTCGATTTATGCTTAGATCAACAACACCTATACTCTCCGGCACTACAATGCTCAGGCTAGAAGAAAAATCTGAAACCAACCTCTCCTAACCCTTCGCGGCTATCATACGGATGTTCATCAAGAAGGTTTATTCCAGCAAAAAAGGACATACCACACCGCCCGCCTGTCAGCATCAACTCTAATTCCAGTAAATCCCGCCAATAAGTCTCGTCATCCCCGTCCAGCAAGAGCACTGTCCTGTTGTTTGCCAAAAGAGCGAATGACTTTCCAACGAACAACGGATATCGAAGTTTCAGTATAAAATCCCAGCGCCAATCGTTACCGCCATACAAAAAATCGGAATCCGACATACTGCCGATGGACCGAATATAATTAGCAGCCTCGGCATACCAGACAAAACGTCCCATACCCCATTTGTTGTTATTGTCACGGCAGATATTCTCGCGATGGACTATTCTCCTTATCGTCGGGCTTCCTGCTGCAACAAAGAAACGGTTATAGTAAATATCCGGCTCCATATCGTTAAGCTCTTCATCCTGATACCATGGATCAGGGTTATCTTTATAAACCAGATGGTCGCAAGCATGGTTCCATCCAATTCGATAAATAATGCCGGGCCGGACATACTCAATAAATGGTGTTGCGTGATACGATAATTCCATTGGGGAAAACGGCATGTTGTCCGCTATTGATTCACCCATCACGCTAATCAGCCTCACATCAAAACAAAGTCTCAGCCTTTCCTGCCAGGACAGAATGATATATTGCAGTCTAATATCAGCTTCCGAACCAAAGCGGTCTTCTTCCAAGCCACTTTCTCGATTGAAAAAGAACCTTAGCGAGGAGTCACTGTGATAACCAGATAGCCATTGAACGGCAGGTTCTTTATTAATAAAACTCGTGCCTTCATCTGCGCCAGGTGCGGAGGAAAACATCGCTGTTTGAATAAAAACCAGAAATACTGCGGTAAGAAAGATGTTATTTTTTGTATTCATTAGCGTAATATCAGTCCTTAGCCGCATTATTACTTTCTTTGCGGCATAGTTTTTCAACAATCTGCTGTAATAGTTTTTGTCTCTGTTTTGCCATCGATACTCGGGCTTGCGTGGTCGCAAGGGGATTGATACGCGGCTCAATATCCATAGATATCGTATGCACGCGCCATAGATCACTGCCCACACCAGTTCCTTTCCCCATTTTCATTGTCAACTGCTCCATTGTGCGTCTGGTTTGTTTTATTGAGGCCTTTACCGCAACCTCGTCTTTGGAAGCGCCACTGCGCGCATTGATCAATTTAAACCAATGGCTCCTGATTGCACTCGCCGCATCAGGATTAATCGCTCGCTCAATCCTTTCCGCAAGATAGAGAGCGGCATCCTGATTACGTTTAAACGCCAACTGATTAGGATGCGCCAAACACCAGCTTTGGAGCTTTTTGCTCCAATACATGCGGCCCCATGAAGGTGATCCGCTCCTGTTAACAATGCCACCTCCAATATGATGCTCCATAATATATACCGCAGGCCTGCATTTACCCCATACTTTCACATGACCCGCTGTATGATCAGGTACTTCTTTCAGAAATTTTATCGCCCCGTCTTTCGTCATCACTTTCCAATCGGAATTCGGCGGATCATTTTTATCTACAGGCTGATTCTTCTCTTTATCAGGCCAGACTTCTAATGGCTCTTTACGCATATTCTTCAGTATGGCCTTAATTTCTTCTTCGAATCGTTTCTTTGCCTCAGGATTATTATGATTAAGACCTTGAGCAGCATTACTTGATCCGGAAACTGATTCACTATGAGTTTCTGAGCTTTCCTTTGTTTGCTGTGACGATTTTTTTGATTCTGTCCCGCGCGTTATTTTTTCGATGTCTTCAGGCGACACATCAATCATTTTGCCCGATGCCGTAAGGACTACAATGGCCTTACTGCTTTTGCCGATTATTTTTCCTTCTATTACCGTTGCATCCTTAAGCTCAATCGTATCAGCAAACAACACCGCAGAGACAAGAAAGAACACAGGAGCTATAAGACTTAAAACACGCGGCCGTCTCGATATGCACCTTGAATATGCCATAAAAAGGCTCATGTTTGAATTTAACCAGATATGCAATCATCCATCAAGAACCAAGATGTTGCAAAACCATTCTTTGATGCTAGAATAAACCGCAATATTAATCCGAATTAAAGAAATTGGAGAAAAATATGTTTTTAGACAGACGAGTTCTTTTCCTGGAACTGAAAAAGACAATCTCTAAAAAGAAAGTCGAGAACTGGGATGACATTTCATCAATCTTGAACAATATCTGTGGTCATGCTCCCGACCCTGAAAACCTTTCAAATCCTGAATTCCGCCAGGCTCTCCAGAAAGGTATTGCTTTTATAACATATGATTTCGGCATAGATGGTGTTTCCATAGAAATCAACAAGTACGCGGAATGCATGGGAAAGATCCTGAAAGATAACAAAGACACTATTCCACCCATGCATTTTATAGGAGGCGATTTCCACGATAATGCTGACGCAGTACTTAAACCTGAATGGAACCGTTTCAAGATCAAAGAAATGAATGGCTGGTCAAAATGGTATAACGGAAAATATTTCTCTCGCCTCTATTATGAAGATATGCCGGAAAACAGCACAGCATCGCATGAAATGTCCGTTGAAATATGGAAACAGACCGTGAGGCTGGCCTTGGAACTTGGCGCATACCTGGCGGAAAATGAGATATCTTTGCTTGTCCCCGTAAACATCATCTGTAATCCCGGAAATCTTGCCATAACCCTGGCTACGGCGCTTGTTACGGAGGCAATGGGAATATACGCTCTCAACTCCAACCATGACTTCTACTGGGAAGGCGGCAAACCAGCTTCTGAACGCAAGCCCGGAGAAGAACCGGGTGTAAGAGATCACTTTTTCAGGAACATGAAAAACAAACCTTTCTTTTCACTGTTTCAGAGGCTTTATCCCTGGAACGGAAAACTCTGGACTCAAGTCAACATAAACACCCAGCAAAGCAAAACTCTTGCTGAAGATTTCGGCTTTGAAGCCAGCAGGCTTTTTGCTCTTTCCACATCAATAAGTGATGAATTCTTCAGAAATTATGACGAGAAGGAAGTACAACATTCGCGTTTGCGGATGGCGCACATTCTTTCGGACGGTAAGTCGACAATCAAAACCATGCCCATATCAGAACACATGAACAATCTCGGCAATTGGATAAAGAACCAGAAGCCGCTTGTTTGTTCTTTCCCCAACAACACAGTGCTCGACACAACAAACCCTAAAACAATTTACTGCTTACAACCCACACGGGTCATAGCCAGAAAACGCATAGAAAAGAACCTTCATCTGTTCTCGGCCCTCATGAATTATGAAGGGTTCCGAAGAGAATTTGAATCAGACCCGGAAAGAACCCTTGTACTGCACATAACAGGACCCGTCCCCATTGAGCACCAGGAAGATCTTGAGGTTATTCTTAACGCCTATATTGAATTGTGCGAAAAACTGCCGAGTGATCTTGCAAACCGTATTTTTGTGGCTTTTTCTGTGGGAACAGAAACACACCCATGCTTTAAAAGGAACAACTTTGCGCGAATGCATATTGAGGATATTTACCGAATGGCGACGATAATCCTTTTTCCCAGCGAGACTGAAGGTCGCGGCCTACCCATTATTGAAGCAAGCTCATGCGGCGTTCCAATTGTATGCAGCCGTTATTATCCGGAAGACGTATTCAAGGAAGTTACTGGTGAAAATCTAACTGAAGAAAAACAGATAAAATATATCCTTTTCCCGGAAAAAGAATTCTCCGAAGATATGCTTGAAGAAGTAACAGGAATAATGCTGCACAGAGAAAACGAACAGAAACGTATAGAACATAACAAAAATGCCGTCAGACTGCGCTACAGCACTGAAACACTGAAAGCTGTCTTCGAACCGGTGCTGGAAACACTGCGGCAGTCATGATAGAATTCTGCGAAATTCAAAATTTCGCAGAAAGAATTCAGGAGTCAGAATTCAGAATAAAACAAGAATCTTCCCTTAATATTTTGACTACTGACTACTGTTCTGAAGAATCGTTTGTTTTGCAGAACTATTGCTATACTAACTAAAAGGAGAAATCGATGCGTATAGGTTTTATTGAAGATACCCACCTTCGCGGCGGCACACAAATATGGGTAACAGAGGCCGCGAAAGATTTTATAGCTAAAGGAGAAGAGGCAATCATACTGGCTCCTGAAGGCAGTTATGTGGCGGAGAAATGCGGTGAAGCCGGGGCAAAGGTTTACACTTACGACTGGGATGAGATTCCGGACAATAATGATAAATTCAGGGAAACATGGACAAATGCTTTGCGTGATATGGATGTGGCAATATGCACCGTTCATCCGCCCCGCAAAGAATTTCACTGCTCAGTCTTCGCCGGTGAATGCATAAAAAACGCCGAACTTGATACAATTCTTATCCCAAAAACCGGAACTATTGTGCCCGAATACCTCAGGAAGTTTTATGTTCCCGACGACTCCATTAATGTCCATGTAATTTCCATCACAAAATTCACCATGCGCTACCTTATTAATGAATACAAAATTCCGGAAAACAAAGTGAGCCTGATCTACCAGGGAACCGAAGTGGACCGCTTCACTTCAACGAAGGAAACAAAAACCGAGGCATACCAGCGCTATCCCCTGACTTCCGACGCGCAGCCTGTTCTGGCCTCAGCGGGATCATTTGAAGAAAGGAAAGGCCAGATATATCTGCTTGAAGCAGTAAAAAGACTTTCTAAGACAACATTCCCGAAGATTCACCTTATGCTTGTTGGAGAAGGCCCTGATAAAGAAATGCTACAGAACAAAATCAGGGAAATGGACCTTGAAAATAATGTGACAATGTTTCCTTTCACACATGAACCCAATTATATTTTTGAGAGAATCGACATTCTCACTCTTCCTAGTCTTTACAAGGAAGGCTTGCCGAATGTTCTTCTTGAAGCCATGTCCATGGGGCTTCCCGTAATAGCCTCAGAACTTGCGGGTATTCCGGAAATAATCTTTAACGGAAAGACAGGCTATATGATTGAACCCCGGAATGTGAACCAGCTTACAGAAGCAATAATCAAGCTCTGGTCAGATCGCGAAACTTACAAGGAAATGGGTAGAAACGCGAGAAAGCTTATGGAAGAAAAATTTGATAAGGAAAATCAATTTGAAGAATTTAGACAATTCTTTCACAAACTTTAAATAAGACTGTATCCATAAGGAGGTTGCCCGCGAATCACGCGAAATAAACGAAAAGGAAAGATGAGAATAGAAAACGTTCGCCGTTAGGCGATAAAATAAAAACTTTCGCGTAATTTAGCGTTTTTAGCGGGGAAATTCTTCTCTGAAAAATAACATGGATTGCAACCAAGCATTAAATCATGGCTATGACATTTCTTAGATTGCGATAATCAATCGGCAAGAGCGTCGTTCAATTCTTTCATCAGTTCCTGCATCAGCTCTTTAACGCTTACAATCTTATCTACTCTGTAAACATTCTCGCCGCACATGGCAAACCCTTTATCAAAATGCCCCCTGCTTGCATTCAAAAGAACATCCGCGATACAGTAGTTAGCCTTTCCTGCATCACATGTAATCAGACACTTATAAGAACAGGCAAAATTACATTTTACTCCATGCTGACTTTTATCCGTGAATTCGTTCTTTAACACTCTTGCAGGCATTCCCACCGGTGATTTAACAATTATCACATCTTCCTTTACGGAATCCACATAAGCCTTTTTATATTCTATGGAAGCATCACATTCATCGGTTGCGACAAAACGCGTACCCATCTGCACCCCGCTCGCGCCGAGCTTGATAAATCTGGCTATATCTTCTCCGGTATATATTCCGCCGGCGGCAATAACAGGAATCTTTTCCCCATATTGTTCTTCATACTTCTTCGTCACTACGAGCACATCTTCTACGAGTTTTTCCAGCGATCCAGCGCTGCCATCCTCCAATTCCTCAAATTTAAATCCAAGATGACCTCCGGCTTTAGGGCCTTCAACAACAATGGCATCAGGAAGCCTGTCATACTTCCGCTTCCATGTATGACATATCAGTTCGGTGGCACGACCGGAGGAAACGATAGGTATTATTTTAGTGGAAGAACCTTTTGTATACGCGGGCAGCCTGAGCGGAAGACCTGCGCCGGGAATCACAGCTTTTACAGGATGTCGGGACTATGAAGGGAAATCCATGGAAAGTAGGTTACCATGTTACCGGCATGTATGTTGAAGCCCTTGGTTTGTAAAAAAAAGGGAGGGCAGGTATATAAGTTGAGGACAAATCGAACATCGAACGTTGAACATCCAACGTCCAACCCCGCAGAGCGGGGCGAGCCACGCTGTCAGCGTGGTAAACATCGAACTTGTCCTGCGTTCCGCAGGATTCATCCCGCCGCAGTGGGGAGAAAGACAAACTTCGAAGTTCGGTGTTGAGTGTTCGATGTTGAAAGTTCAAATCGTCACGACAAATTGATGGTTAGCGACATATAGCTTGTCAAAATGACTGCTAGCTGGCTATGGCCATGTAGGAGGAGTGGGGGCCAGGCTAACAGCCTTCAGTTTATAGCCTAAACAGCCGGAATAGTCACGCAGGCTTGACATAAATCATTTTATTGGTAGCCTTTCTTTCGTTTTTATTGATTAATTCCGGCGTAGCTTCCGCCTTCACGTAAAGCTATGGCGGACAGGCAGTTGGTAGAGCGGGCCGCTAGTCTGCTCCAGCGTAGCTCAATGGTAGAGCGCTTGGCTGTTAACCAGGATGTTGTAGGTTCGAGTCCTACCGCTGGAGCAGACGTTGCGGCCCTTTTTTCTTATGATCTATACAGTTTACGTAATTGTCTCGTTGGCCTTTGATAAGTTTTATATCGGTCAGACCGACAATCTTATCTTTCGTTACCATCTTGTGCGATAACCGGGCTAAGAC
>JBHORK010000089.1:0-10327 GCA_042565725.1 Verrucomicrobiota bacterium | reverse complement strand
CCTCTTTCTCATGAAGATACTTCATTCGGACAGCAGTTCATGATGGAATATCTTGTCATGAAGGATTTTTTTAAGAATCGTGTATCAAACGCCGAATTCCTTGATGCATTTTCGATATTTAAGATGTGCGAAGTAGTTGATGGTAAAGTCGTGAAGCCTGAGCCGGCGGGTTTATGGAAAAGAAATCTATCGAGAGTATTGGCAGTTCTGTTTTTCAGGCGGAACAGAACGGCACGTGATTTCAGGAAGCATTTTGATCTTCTTATAGAAGGGGCTGAGCAGAAGCCGCCCGATTTTTCCAGGTCAAATGACTATTCTGAGAAATATACGAGAAGACCGAGGCTGCGAAACCTTGGCGGCTGGTTTGTGGTAGCCATGGCCGCGCCCAGCTATTGCAGGGCCCAGGAGACGGCAAGCGAAACGAAGGTCTGGAGTGATCTACTCGCAATAGAGCTTTACGAGCAACTGGGAGAGAGCATCAAGTTGCAGGATTATTTTACAGGCGGAGAATATTTTCTGGACGAAGAAACAGGTACATGGCGAAGCGCCGGCCCCGATAAGAAACAAGGTACAAAAGATGATATATGGATAGGAAAAGACTAACCGCTTATCCGCGTATTTCGCATCTCGTATCCCGCGCTATTCGTCTATCCAGCCTTCGCCCCTGTCTGCCCATTGCTACGGCGGACAGGTCGGTTGCGGTTGCGCCCTTCGATAAGCTCAGGGCAAGCGGCTCGAATCGTTTATCGCGTCATACGGCTGCTGGCCTCTCTCTTCCCTTGGACGTTCGATGTTGGGCGTTCGCTGCGCACTCTTTTCCCTAAAACCTTCTTCCGCTTCTCCTCTTTCCCTTCTACCTTAGATATTCCTTGTCACGCAGAAGCGTGATAAATTGGATGCTTGTCCCGCAAGGCGGGATTGGATGTTCAATATTCCCTGCAATTTCAGCAATTCGATAATAACGGATGATGCTATTGTCGGAAAAGCGCCATATCGATAATAAGGGCTTGACTATTATCGGTCTTATTCGTATCCTCAAATGACAATGAAAAGCAGATCTTATGGTTCAGGACGGTTGGTGCAGTCTACAGGCGGATATGAAGCTTTCGTTCCCAATCCACTGCCGCCGGATATTGATTTCTCTCCGGTCCTCCTCAGGGCCCTGTCAGATGCTGACCGACTCATAGGGAAGCTGGCAGGAGAAGGGCGAAGTCTGCAGAATCCGCATTTACTGATGCGGCCGTTTATTAAGCAGGAAGCCGTTTTGTCCAGCCGCATTGAAGGAACTCAAGCAACTCTTGGAGAACTTCTGGCAGCGGATGCAGGGGCTTTCGTTGACAGAAGCCCTGATGATCTAAGAGAAGTAGGGAACTATGTCACCGCACTGGAGTATGGCATCAAGCGGTTATCCGAGTTGCCTCTGTCGCTTCGCCTGGTAACGGAGCTGCACGAGAAACTGATGCAGGGCGTTCGCGGCGAACATGCAACGCCGGGTAAGTTCCGACGCAGCCAGAACTGGATAGGCTCCCCGGGATGCACATTGCAAAATGCTTCCTACGTGCCTCCGCCTATTGACGAGCTGATGCCCTGCCTTGCTGCATGGGAAACGTTCCTCCATGACAGATCACTTCCTCCGCTGATTCAAGCGGCAATGATGCACAGTCAGTTCGAAGCCATTCATCCATTTCTCGACGGCAATGGCCGTGTCGGTCGACTCGTGATAACACTCTTCCTGGTCGAGAGAAATATTCTTCCTACTCCTCTGCTTTACCTCAGTGCATTCTTCGAAGCAACACGATCCAACTATTACGATCGACTTTCTGCAGTAACAGGACAGGCCGCATGGACTGAATGGATCGAGTATTTCCTTAATGGAGTTGCCCGTATGTCAGAAGACGCATTAATAAGATCAGAAAGCATCAATAACTTGCTGATGGACTGGCGGCAACGAGCAGTTGCGGGAAACAAGACGCCTTTGAACATTCTGAACCTTCTGGAAGAAAACCCGTATTGCACGATCAACCAAATATCAGAGAAACTTGGCGTTGCTTTTGCAACAGCTCAACGGGGAGTGGATAAGCTAATCTCGTTAGGCATCTTAGGGCAGACTGACGCAGCAAAACGTAACCGCGTCTATTGCGCGCATAAGATCATGGATATCCTCGAAGAACCACCAGTGTTTTAACAACAAGCCTGGGCCGATCTCGTATTTCGTATATCGCGTCCCCGCGTCGCCGTGTCACTCCCTCGTATTGCGTATTTCGCGTCCCCGCGTCCCTCTCTCCCTCTCCAGGATGGGTATCTTTTTCAGGATGGGTATTTTTACAATTTCTTGAAACGCCGGCATGTTACGCATCATGCTGAAACGCTTATCGCCGCGTATCCTTGCCTTGACAGAAATTCCTCCGACCTCAACAGCCTTCTTGAGTGAATCTAAAGACTGATTAGTGTCATTCATCAATAGCTGGCCTGCTGCCATCTCCATCCATAAATCCGCTCTGTCCGGCTTTAATTCGAGACATTTTTTTAAAGCGGCGCATAAAAGATCAGGCTGTCTGGCTCCGAAACATATCTGGCCGACACGAAAGTATGCGTTAACTGGAAGATTCTTTGTGCTGAGAATGTTTGAAATGAGAGATCGAAATCCTGCTTTATTATTTAATCTGACATATATATCCGCCAGCTCCAGTGCAAATATAATATCTATGGTCTTGTTTTTCTTCAGAATACCCTCAAGTTCAATACAACGTTCTTTCATTTTCTTGATACTGGAAATCCGGTTTAACATGTTGCCGGCATTGACATTTTCCGGTTCCATTCCAAGGAATTTTTGTGCCAGCCATCCGGCATCGGAGAACCTTTCCGCTTGCACGTACAATTCCGCAAGCCTCATATTCGCTTCCGGGCTTCTTGGATGTAATTCCAGGGCCTGCTTGAATGCATGCTCCGCCTCCTTGAACATCTGGCGCCTGGCGTAAAGACCGGCTATGGACGACCTGAGTTTAGAAAAACTCTTCCTGGCTGGTACGTCACGAAGGAATTTCGGATTGTTCAATAAACGCCCGGTCAGCCAATCCCAGAAATCACGGTCATTTTTTACCGTTTCCGGCTTAATTTCAGGAATAGGGTTTTTATTGATTTTCATGATCAGACCGTGCGGTTCAAGATATGGATACATCCAGGGGATCGCATAGCTTTCTTCCACATAAAAAGAATGCTTCTCTTTGTTTTGCTCGAAAATCATCCTTGCCAGGATACCATTTATTTCCATCACACCCATTGAGCCCTTGATTTGAACCTGGCCGTTTACGATTTTAATCTGGGCATTTGGCGGGCGCTTGCCGGCGTTGACTTCCTGGATATAAATGGAAAGAGCGGTATTGCTGTCGGCCCTGCCCGGTATCCAGATCCTGTCCCCATAAAGATCGCGCATGACACTGAGATAAGTATTATCCGCTAACGCATTCTGCGTAATGAGGTAAGTGTCTTCGCGGACCTTCGCGGAGTAAATCATGTATGTGGGAACAAACCGGCCCGGGTCAGTACCGCCGAAAACAACGGCATTCTTGTCAACTGCTGGAGGATAGGCCGGATTTGGGAAAGAAGCTCTTTCCTCATCAGGCAGCTCTTCCAGTATTCCTTCGGCGCCGCAGAGCTGCCAGTAACCGAATTGCCAGCCGAAATCATGTCCATTCTGTTCGCAGCTCCCGAATGTGTTTGAGAGATTACTGTCATAAGCGTTGCGTAATATAGAGACAGCAGGAAGGCAGAGAACAATAACAGCGGAAACATAATATGCCCATTTATACCTGTCGAAAAACTTCCGGCTGTAAAACAATAACGTGATCAGTCCGTAACCCAGCCATAGCGCAAAAACGACATGGCCCTGAATATACTGAACACGACAGATAAACAGCGTTTGTGTATCAACTTTAGGATTCTGGAAAATAATGAAAACAACAGTAAAGAAAAAGAAAGCCAGCATTGTAATGACCAGCCATTGTAAGAATTTTTTATTTATTTTTCTTATTGCAAATAGGGGAACAAAAGCCAGAAGACTGATGAAGAGAGAGAATTGTCCTATTACCGAAGAATAACTTCCGGGATCTGTTATAACCGCGTGGAGTTGTTTAAAGAACGGTACGGGGTTTCTTGTAATATTGATCATGTTCTTTACAGGGGTAAACCCATCGTACTGTTTGCGAAATAGCGCGTGTTTAAAACCTTCCCATGTCCTTGTATAGCCCCAGTTCATGGGTGGGTTCTGGGATGATGCTAACGGCATGTAGATGTATACTGATAATCCCAGAAAAACAAATAGAGCAATAAACAGTAACCGCTTCCATTCGGTCAATAGACTCCGCTTAATCAGAAAGTATACTATTGGGCACAGAAAGCAGACCGCAGCTCCTGAGCGAAACAGGAACTTCATGAACTGGACTTTTTCCGGTGTCATTGTTTGAGAAGTAACGAACTTACCGGATTTGATGCAGAAAAAAACACCCGTAGCCCATAATATCAACACAAGGCTGTCCCTGAATAGTTTTGGATCACGGAACAATAATGCGGCCATTAAAGCAGGCATAATAAAAGTAAGGCTCTGATGATTTGTGAGGCCCAGTCCAAAGACCAATGCTGTAATATAAAGAATGGAATTTCTGTCGGGACAGCACATCCAGCGATAGGCAAGAACCAGGATAAGCGCCAGGAAGAAGGCATTGAGGCTGTATACTTCCACAATTACGGATTGCGACCACAATACTGAACTGAATGCAAGAAGCAGCCCCGCCGCAATGCTGGAAACAAGAAGAAGGTTCCTTTGACGAGTACCCGCAGTTGTCTTGCGGTTTTTAAGGTCACCTGTCAAATCAGATCCCGAACGGTTGATCAGCATCGCAACGAGTCCGGACGCGAGCGCGCCGAAGAAAGCTGAACACAGGCCGACAGCCCACGCGGGATTCGGGTGTCCGTGATACTTCACGCCATGAAATATTATTTGAAAAACCCACGAGATCATGGTCCAGATCGGGTAGCCGGGCGGGTGTGGTACGCCCAGGTAATCGGCCGCCACAGCCAGTTCCCCTGAATCCTCCAGGGTCACTGTAGGCGCCAGGGTCATTACGTATACAATCAGCGCAACGACGAATGTGATCCCCAATGCCAGCCAATCTATTTTTCGGAAGAACTTTTCAGCCTTCGGAAGCGCTTTCTCTATCTTTTCGTTTATCTTATCCTTTTCCATATCTTTTTCCTTTTTTAAATAACGACAACATGCGTAAACATGTTTACAAGTGTAAACAATTGAATCAAAAAAAATATCTTTTCTTATCTCTTAATCATTTCGCTAAAACTCTTCTCTTCCCCCGAAAATTCATCCATTATTTTTTGTGAAATATCGGTTATCTTCTTTTCCTCGTACAGTGTCAGTATCTGGTGCTGTTGTAAATCGAGCAGAACGGCAAGAGCTTCTCTGTGTCTGCCCGTTTTTCTGTATAAGCTGGCAAGTCGATGAACTACGTCAACACTGGAGGGGCACAACAGTCGTGCCTGTTGGTATGCATATTCGGCCTCCCTGTTCATCTCGCGTGCCTCATATACGCTTCCGATAGCACAGCGAAGGCTGGAATACGAAATGCTTTGCTGGATACTTATATTAAAGGACACGTTTTTCACTAACTCATTGGTGCGAGCGTTCCAGTAAACGTGGTCTTTCTCAACTACAGAATCAGGGAGAGGACCCGGTATAGGCTTTTTATTCAATCCCATGACCAGTCCGTGCGGAACAAGATGAGGGGTCATCCACGAAGAAAAGCGGTTGTCTTCCACGAAAAACGAGCACCTGTCCTTGTTCAGTTCAAATAACTGCTTACACAAAATATCGTTTGCTGTCTCAGCTCCGTTTTCATCCATCATTTCCAGGGTGTTATCTATGTCCTGCTCGGAAGGCAGGTTTATACGGTCCCCGTATCGAGAGCTGAGATAGTTTATGTACGGTTTTTGGGACAGATTTCTCTGCGCGATAACTATGACATTAGATTCAGGGCGCACTTCGTTGAACGCGGTCACAATTCCGCGGCATGGATCCGTTCCTGCGAGTAATATCGTGTTCTCATCCATTCCTTCAAGAATGTCATTCGCGTAATCCCGGACAATCTTTTCATCCCATCCGATGAACTGCTCGAACGCAAGATCTGTTTCCTGTACGGCATACCAGAGAGAGTTTGGTGGATTCTGACGGATCTTCTGGAGATATGCCGTGGACGCCAGCCAATCTCCCTTTTGCGCGTAACGGAAGAACTTACTGATATCGGGCAAGATCTTTATTTGAGATGTTTTTGAGATTTCCTTTACCTGCTGCCACTTGACGACCGCGAACCTGGAAAGTACCGGATGAATTTCTTCCATGCCCGATAATTTAAGGAGTTTTGCGTAGCCGGTAGGGGCGTAAGACAGGTTTATATCCTTTCCGGCGATTTTCGCGTTGGTTAACCCGGTCAGGGCCAGGAGGATTATTAACAGTAATGAAAACACCGGCTTTCTATTGGTATTACCGGGAAATGAACAGATCCATTTTATTCGGCGCGTCATGTTTCTGCCTCTTTCCATGATACCCATGAATCCCGCAGCCATCAAAGGACGCGAAGGAGTTGTCATGAACTTAAGTAATGTTTCTCCATAGTTTCTGCTGTCGTCTGTCCTGGAGCATGACAATACCATGGAATCGCAGGCCAGCTCCCGTTCCTGTCTCATATGATAAAAAGCCAGCCACAGGAAGGGGTTGAACCAGTGAAGTGTTTTCAATACCTCGACAATCCATGTCACGGGAATATCCATCCGCTTGATATGCGCGAGTTCATGCAGGAATACCAGCCGGATTTCCTCCTTCGACAGGTTTTGCGTGATCTCCGAATGGATCAGCAGGCGCGGACGCATGAATCCGAGTAATGCCGGTGTTTTTATCATGGACGACATGACCAGGGAAATGGGCGTGTTTAATTTGATCTCCTCCTTACAGTCTTCCAGTAGATTCAAAAGCGCTGGATCGGTTACAGGCCGCTGACGAGCAAAATGCCGCGCAAGCCCGTAATGTCCTATCACAAGGAAAAGCGTTTTTATCAGTACCCCCGCGAGCCAGATCAAGGGCAGCCCGAAAAAAAGGAATTTTATTGCAGTTACCGAAAAACCTGAAGCCGCCTTAGTAATTTCCGGATTGATGCCCGTCATAGTTGGTACCTGTTGAAAAGATCGGGCAGGAGAAGACGGCGAGTCCGATGAAATATGATCTGATATTAATAAAGAATCTGTTTTTGTTGCTTCATTAAAAGCCGTCAGTTTATGTGTCAAATTAAACACGCTCATATTACTTTGCGGAGACCAGGGCATGACCAGTCGCAGAACCAGAACGGTCCAAAGCAGATATCGCCATTTCGGAGAGACAAATTTTCGAAAAACCAGTAGGGCAAACAGGATGATTATTGCCAGAAGAGATGCCTGCACTGACATGAGCAAGACTCTGTTCGATACGGAATGAAGAATATCTGCAAACTCTGACATTACGATTTTTCCTTCTTCGAAAGGATCCTTCGAAGTTCCTTTATTTCCTTTTCGGGAAGCTCATTGTTTTCCAGGAAGTGTGCGATCAGCGGTGTTGTTGACCCTTTAAAAACACGATTGAGGAACCGGCTTCCTTCCTCCCTGATACATTTTTCCTGTGAAACGGCGGGGCTGTAAATATATGATCTTCCATCAGGAATATAATTCAGTGCGCCTTTTTTAACCAACCGGTTCAGCATCGTTTTAATTGTTCGAAAATCCCAGTCATGCGAGTCGGACAATTCTTCACCTATTTCATTTGCCGTAATGGGGTGGTGGTCCCAGACAATCTGCATAATCTCCCATTCAGCATCTGATATTTTTGGCATCCTCTTCATACACACCTTCCCTACAATTACCGCGCTCAATGATAGTTTACACTTGTAAACAATGCAAGCAAAAAAGAGAAAAGAAGTAAAAATCCTGTAGATCCTGTAAATCCTGTCTAAAAAATCTTACCTGCCCTCCGACTTGTCCCCCATAGCTCGCAGAGCGACGGTGGAAGCCACGAAGGGCGAAGGACGGGTGGTTAATTCCTCTTCTCTTTCCCGCATCCCGAAGAGGCAACTAAATATTATGAAGCTGGTGGTAATAGCCTTTTTTCGCAATAAGCTCTTCGTGAGTGCCTGACTCGACTATTTTGCCTTGCTTCATGACGTAGATTCGGTCGGCATTACGGATCGTGGAAAGCCTGTGTGCTATAATAATTGTCGTTCTCTCCCTGCAAAGCTCGTTCATGGAGTTCTGGATCAGTGATTCGGATTCAGAGTCAAGGGATGAAGTAGCTTCATCGAATATGAGAATAGGGGGGTTCTTAAGAAAAACCCTGGCAATAGACAATCTTTGTTTCTGTCCACCGGAAAGTTTGACGCCATGTTCTCCTGCAAGTGTATCAAAGCCTTCTGGTAATGATTCTATGAATTCAAGAATGTTCGCGTTCTTTGCCGCATTTATCAGTTCCTTTTCGGTAGCATTGGGATTCCCGAAAAGTATATTCTCGGCTATTGAAGCATCAAATATAAACGCGTTCTGACGAACGATCCCGATATTGTCTCTTAAAGAGATCTGTTTCAGGTCCATTATGTCATGACCATCTATTGCTACTTTCCCGCTGTTCGGCTCGTAAAATCTGGGAATAATAGCGGCAAGAGTTGTTTTCCCTGCGCCGGATTCACCCACGAGAGCAACTGTCTGCCCTTCTTTTATTTCAAGGTTGATATCATTCAGGATTGTCGGGCCGTTTTTAGTGTAGGAAAAGTTAACATTATCAAATTTAATGTTCCCCTTAACTGAATCAAGCGATGTTGCATTCGGGCGGTCTTTTATTTCCGGATCAATATCCATTACCTCGGTAAATCTTTCAAACGATGCGGCTCCCTGCTGGAACTGCTCTGAAAAATTCACCATACGCCTTATAGGATTCATAATGAATTGCGTGAAGATGCTGAAAGTGATCACATCGGCCAGATCGGCATGATTGTAAACCACAAGCACAGCGCCGCCTGTAATGATAATCAGCGGGTAACAGTTCATGATATACATCATCGTCGAGTGGAAGGCAGCCATGACTGTATACATTTGCTCTTTTGCAAAACGAAACTCAGTATTTACATCTTCAAATCTATCTATTTCGAGTTCTTCGTTAGCAAAAGATTTCACCTCTCTTATCCCTTGAATGGAATTTTCAACACTGCTGTTTATATCCGCTATACGTTGTCTTATATGACGATAGCGGCTGCGCATTCTTCCCTGATAAGTCATTCCCCATACAAGCAGGAACGGTATGGGGATCAGAGTCAGAATAGCCATTGAAGAGTTAAAGTGAAACATCACAATAAACGCAGGTATTACTGTAAAGATAGACAGGAAAAGGTCCTCAGGTGCATGGTGCGCGATTTCTGATACATTAAAAAGGTCATTGGAGATTCTTGATACGATATGACCGGTTTTTGTATTATCAAAATAGCTGAATGAGAGTTTCTGCAGATGACGAAAAAGATCCATTCGCATATCAGTCTCAATCCTGGCCCCCAGAATATGACCCCATCTGATATTTATATAATTCGCAAAAGCCCTCAAAGATGCCAGAACAAACACAGAGGTAATGGAGAGGATCAGCATCTGCACATCTTTTCCCGGCAAATACTCTTTCAGGATAGTATTTAGAACAATACCGATAAATATGCCTGTAAAAGCCTGGAAAGCGGCAGTGCACATATCCATTATAAAAAGCTTTTTATGAGATCTGTAAAAAGTTGAGAAACGCTTTACCAGTTTCCAGGTATCTCTGTTCCCGGCATCTTTTAAAATATCTCTGTTATTGTCTGATCTTTTCATAAAGAATATCTATTTTTGTGCCAGTGCTGTGATTTGTCGTCTTTACTTATCACCAAGAGCTATCTGCTTTGTATAATGATAGCAATACAAATCAAACATCAAGAGATTTATTTACCCCACACAATAATGGAGTGATGGAGTGATGGAGTAATGGATGTTGGGTGTTGGACTTGTCCCTCTGTAGCCTTGGCGGAGGGGGAAGTTCGTTTTTCTTGCGTCGCCGCTTCACTCCCTCGCATCTCGTGAAGCGTGAAGCGTATTTCGTGAAGCGTGAAGCGTATTTCGTGAAACGTGAAGCGTATCTCGTGAAGCGTATTTCGCATCTCGTATCCCGATCCCTTCTTTCCTTCTCCTCTTTCTTTCTTCTTGCAAACCGTTGCGGAAATCCCGATCGCGT
>JBHORK010000088.1:0-10339 GCA_042565725.1 Verrucomicrobiota bacterium | reverse complement strand
GTATAAATGATGAATGAGAGAGAGAAATTAGAAATTGGAAATTTGAAATCAGGAAAGACAAAAATGCGAGATTTGGGAGAAAGGAAACAGTGCCGCAACCGTACATCGATAAACGATTCGAGCTGCGCAACTGCAACCGTATGACGAAGAGGAAGAGTGACGCGGGGTGGAAGAAAGAAAAATAACGAACATCGAACGAAATACGAGATACGAGATGAATAAGAGTGAAATAAGAACTTTTATTAAAAAACAGCGCGAAGAGTTAGCGCGTAACTGGGTTGAAGAGCACAGCAGGCTTGTTCAGGAAAGATTGGTTAATCTTCCTGAGCTTTTTAAGGCTGATATTGTTGGGTGTTACCTGGCTGTGGGTATGGAGGTTGAAACGAAACTTATTCTAAAAGAATGTTGGCAAGCGGGAAAAACAGTATGTGTGCCGGCTTATAACAAGGCTGTCGGGCGGTATGATCTGGTGAGGCTAGAGAAAGGAATGCATTTAGAGGAAGGACCATTTAAAGTGCCGCAGCCGATTAAACGGGAATATGTATCTGGGGGTGAGATTGGTTTTATGGTAGTGCCCGGGGTGGCTTTTGATTCGTCAGGGGGACGGATTGGTCATGGCGGCGGTTATTATGACAGAATTCTGGAGGGGCACAGAACAGCTTGCAGGATGGCGTTGGCTTTTGAGTTTCAGATGCTTGAACAGGTGCCTATGGAAGAGCATGACGTCAGGATGGATATGATAGTTACGGAGAAACATGTTGTTAGAATAAGTTGTAAGAATTCAGAAGTCAGAATTCAGAATGTTTAGAGGACACATTTTAGATAAGTAAAAAAGAGATAATTAGAATAATAAAGGGAGGTTGACAATGGATCTAGCATATTCATTCGGATTAATAGCAGGTGTTGTTGGTATAGTTGTAGGATATCTACTTCGGATAATGATAGGAAATTACCGAGCCGACGTTGTCGAAAGGAAGGCCAAACTATTATTGCGCGAATCCAAGCGTGATGCGACATCGATTCGCAAAGAAGCGGAGATAGATGCCAGGAATGAAGTCCTGAAAGCCCGGGATGAGTTCGAGAAGTCAACGAATTTGCGTCGTGAGGAGCTTACTGCTCTTGAAGAACGGTTTGCACAGCGCGAGACGAATCTTGATCGCAAAGTGGCTATGATAGACAAGAAGGAACATGTTCTTGACGAGAAGCTTGCGGAGGCGGAGCAAAGCGCGAAGGAGTTGAAAGCGGCAAGAGAGGAAGCGGAACACCTGGCAGAAGAGGGGCGTAATCAATTACAGCGGGTATCGGGTATGACGCGGGAAGAAGCCAAGAAGACTCTGTTGGACCGCATAGAACAGGAGATTCAGGGTGAAGTGAGCGGACTTATACGTCGTATGCAGGAGCAGGCAAAGGAGTCCGCGGAGCAGGAGGCACAGGAGATTGTTGCTCTGGCCATTCAGCGTTATTCTTCTTCTCATGCCGGCGAAGTAATCACCAGTACAGTGGCGCTGTCGAGTGATGATATGAAGGGGCGGATCATAGGACGTGATGGGCGTAATATCCGCACTCTGGAAGCTGCTACGGGTGTAAATATTCTGATAGACGATACGCCTGAAGCGGTTGTTATATCCGGCTTTGATCCGATCAGACGCGAGATAGCCAAACTATCGCTTGAAAAGCTGATGGCGGATGGGAGAATTCATCCTGCGCGAATTGAGGAAGTGGTTGTCAAGGTGCAGGAGAGTATGGATGAAACAATACGCTCTGCAGGCGAAGAAGCAGCGTATGCTGCCGGCGTTCAGGGAATCAGTCCGGAACTTTTACGCATGCTTGGTCGGTTGAAGTTTCGTACCAGTTATACCCAGAACGTTCTCCAGCATTCACTGGAGGTGTCGCATCTTATGGGGGTGATGGCCAGTGAGCTCAATCTGGATTCAGCGTTGGCAAAGCGGATAGGTTTGTTTCATGATATTGGCAAGGCGCTTGACCGGGAAGTTGAGGGAGGGCATGCTGTAATAGGCGCGGATCTTCTCAAACGTCACGGTGAGGTTCAGGTAGTTGTTAACGCGGTTGCGGCGCACCATGAAGAAGTCGAATCCGAAAGTCTCTATGCGGTACTGGCTTCCGCGGCGGACGCTATTTCCAGTTCCAGGATTGGTGCGCGTTCGGAGACTACCGAAATATATATTAAGCGGCTCGAGAAACTTGAAGGAATTGCAAAAAGCTTTGAGGGTGTAGGGAAAAGCTACGCGATTCAGGCAGGAAGAGAAGTAAGGGTACTGGTTGAACCGGATAAAGTGGACGATAGCTCTGCGATGGTACTCGCAAGAAATATCTGTAAAAAAATTGAGACGGACTTGCAATATCCCGGCCAGATTAAGGTTGTAGTTGTTCGTGAGACGCGATGCACGGAATATGCTCATTAATCGAATGTTGTGGAACAAATTGTATGAAAGAGTTAAAAATCTTATACTTCATCATTTATCATTGAGGTGAGAAGGGGCGGTATGAAAGTTTTATTCGTTGGGGATATTGTCGGATCGCCGGGAAGAGAAATTTTTGCGGATTTGGTTTCCGGAATGAAGAAGAAAAAAGAAATCGATTTTGTTGTGGCAAATGCGGAGAATGTCGCAGGTGGTAAAGGAATTACTCTTCAGACAGCTGAAGAACTATTGAAGTCGGGGGCTGATGTGCTCACGCTGGGGGATCATACTTGGGATCGCAAGGAGGCCGAGAATCTTCTCGAAAATTCTTCTAAAATCATCAGGCCGTTAAATTTTACTCCGGGATGTCCGGGCCGCGGTTATGTTACCGTTGAATCCGCATTTGGTGAGATTACTGTTGTGAATCTTGTGGGTCGGGTATTCATGAATGCGTATGATTGTCCTTTCAGGGCAATGGATACGCTGTTGAGTGAGAATTCCAACCTTGGTAAAATCATACTTGTTGATATTCATGCCGAAGCAACGTCTGAGAAAATAGCAATGGGGCGTTATCTTGACGGCAGGGTCAGTGCTGTCGTGGGTACTCATACGCATGTTCAAACCAGCGACGAAACAGTTCTGTCCGGTGGTACGGCTTATCTTACTGATCTTGGAATGACAGGTCCTTCGGATTCGGTTATAGGCAGAGATCTTGAATCAGTAATCACAATTTTTCTCACAGGCATGCCTGAAAGATATAAGATTGGGCAGGGCCGTGTTGTTATGGAAGGGGCAATTGTTGATATCAGCGAGGAAACGGGCAAAGCAAAAAGCGTTAAAAGAATAAGACTGGAGTAAGAACGGGATGACGAAGGTTATTAGCAAAGACTCTGATCGAAAAGTATATACGGTTGTTGAATTAACGCGGCTGATTAAGGCGGCACTTGAGGAAAAGATCGGAAAGGTCTGGGTTGAAGGTGAATTATCTAATGTAATCAGACCTTCCTCGGGTCATTACTATTTCACTATAAAGGACGCTTCATCCGAGCTGAAGGCAGTTTTATTTCGCGGCAGTCAGCGGCAGTTGAATTTTCAGCCGAAAGACGGAGTTCTTGTACGTGTTCTGGGCGAAGTGAGCGTGTATGAGAAGAGAGGTAATTATCAGATAATTGTTCGTCAGATGGAGGAAGCCGGCAAGGGTTCGCTTCAGGCGCAGTTTGAGGCTCTGAAGGAAAAACTGCAAAAGGAAGGTTTGTTCGACACCGCACGGAAGAAAGCAATACCTTTGCTTCCACGGCATATAGGGGTGGTTACTTCGCCGACCGGCGCCGCGATTCGGGATATTCTTAATGTTGTTTCCAGGCGTTTCCCTAATCTGCATATTGTTCTGGCTCCGGTCAAAGTCCAGGGCGAGGGGGCTGGGGAAGAAATAGCCTCGGCAATTGACCTGTTGAACGAAAGGGGCGGAATTGATGTTATGATTGTCGGCCGTGGCGGAGGCAGTCTTGAAGATTTATGGTGTTTCAATGGAGAGGTCGTCGCGCGGGCCATAGCGCGTTCAGGAGTTCCGGTAATTTCCGCCGTGGGACACGAGATTGATTTTACGATCAGCGATTTTACGGCAGATATGCGTGCGGCCACACCATCGGCCGCGGCGGAATTGGTTGTTGAAAAGAAAAACGCGTTTGACGAGACTCTGGTGGAAACTTCCCGGCGTCTGGTTCGCGCTCTCAATGAAGGTGTCCGGATGGCACGGAACCGTATGGTGACAGCGGGCAAAAGTTATGTTTTTAGAGAGCCACAACATATGGTGAATCGCTACATTCAACAGTTAGATAACTGTAAAATGCGTATTTATCATCAGCTTCTTGATAAAACCAGGGAAACCCGGCAGGGGCTGGACGATTACTCGTTGCGACTTGTGCATGAAATAAAGATCTGGCGTCAATCATGTCTGCAGAATCTTAAAAGGTTAAATCTGCAGATTAGAGCTTTGAATCCTGTTTCGGTTTTGGGACGGGGTTACAGTATAACAAGAGACCGGGAAGGGCGAATAATACGGACTGTTGGTGATGTATGTGCTGGTCAGAGGATACACACTCAGGTCGCAAAGGGTGAGATTGAATCGGAAGTAGTTAGTGGAAATGATGAATGATGAATGGAAGAAGAGAATAAATTAAGAATTAAGGAGATAGGGAATGACAGCTAAGCGAGCAGTCAAGGATGCAAAGAAAAAACAGGATTTTGAGGAGTCGCTAAAGCGTCTTGAAGTTATAGTTAATGAAATGGAAAGCGGCTCTTTAGGGCTGGAGGATATGATTACCAGATTTGAGGAAGGACAGACTCTTCTTGATTTCTGTTCGAAAAAACTGAATGAAGTTGAGCGTAAGATAGAGATCCTTGTGAAGAAAGGGGGCCGAGTTACCGCCGAACCTTTTGATGAGGATCAAGTTTCCGGATCGAAAAAAGACGAAGCTGAAGACTCAGATGAAGAACTGTTTTAATCCGAATAGATCAGGTTAGTGTTTTATGAATAGTAATGGTAAATTGGTAGAAGTTCGTGGCCTGAAAGTATGGTTTGGTTCAAGAAAAAATCCGATACGCGCGGTTGACGGGGTTAGTTTTGAAATATCTGGCGGCCTGACTGTTGCTCTTGTCGGTGAGAGTGGTTGCGGCAAGAGTGTAACAGCATTGTCTCTTGCGCGTCTTGTGCCTCAGCCGCCTGGAATCTACGCGGGCGGCACAGTATTGTTTGACGGACGGGATGTAATGGATATGACAGAACGCGAATTGGCAAACATTCGCGGGCGCGAATTGGCGTATGTTTTTCAAGAACCCGGAATTTCTCTCAATCCGGTATTTCGAGTGGGTTATCAGATTATGGAAGCTGTAAAGCTTCATAAAAAAGATGTGAATGCTCGCGACGAAGTATTAAGGCTTATGAATATGGTTGGGCTTCCGGAGCCGGAGCGTCGCATGCGTTTTTATCCTCATGAAATGAGCGGCGGAATGCAGCAGAGGGTAATGATCGCAATGGCGTTGGCTTGCAGTCCAAAACTTTTGGTTGCGGATGAGCCCACAACAGCACTTGACGTAACAATTCAGGCACAGATTCTTGAGCTTATGTCTGCCCTTCAGAAACAGATGAATATGTCTGTGTTGTTGATTACGCACAATTTGGGACTTGTCGCTGATACGGCACATTTTGTTTATGTAATGTACGCGGGCAGAATAGTTGAGTCAGGTACTACCGAAAATGTATTGGCTGGTTCTGCGCATCCTTACACAAAAGGTCTTCTTGATGCAGTGCCGAGGATAAGGATGCGGGGACACGGGGACGCGGGGACACGGGGATGCGGAGATAGCAGCGTTGGTGCAGAAGATCTGAGGTTGAAGGGGATTCCGGGATCTGTTCCTGATCCTGCATGTCTGCCAAAAGGCTGTAAATTTGCACCGCGATGTTCTAAAGTGCAGAATGTTTGCAGGGAAAAGGAACCAGAAATGATGGAAATGGTTGATGGGAAATGGTTGATGGTTAATGGAAAGAGTGAAACAGGAACTCATCAAGTAAGATGCTATTTCCCTGATTAGCTCGCAGAGAACGCAAAAGACACAAAAAGAAAAAAGAATGAAGCTTTTAGAATTGGATAACCTATGTGTTTATTTCAACTCTCATGATCGCCTGAGGCATTCTCGAGAGCTGCGCGCGGTGGATGGTGTGAGTTTTACCGTGCAAAAAGGAGAGAGTGTCGGGCTGGTAGGGGAAAGCGGATGTGGTAAAAGCACTATCGGTAATGCAGTAATCGGTCTTGTTCCTGTTACATCCGGTAATGTTACCTACAATGGACAGTCTGTAACCTTGTTTAATAGTCGGGCCCTGACAGAATTCAGACGAGAAGTTCAGATGGTTTTTCAGGACCCATTTGGATCGTTAAACCCGAGGATGTCCATAGGTACGAGTATAGGTGAAGTGCTTCATGTTCATAAACTGGTGCAGGGTACAAAAGAACGAAATGTTCGCGTGGCGGAACTTCTGGAAATGGTTGGGCTGGATTCAGGGTATGCTGACAGGTATCCGCATGAATTCAGCGGTGGTCAACGGCAAAGGATAGGAATAGCAAGGGCCCTGGCTCTTAACCCGTCTCTAGTGATTGCCGATGAGCCTGTTTCGGCTCTTGATGTCTCAATTCAGGTTCAAATATTAAATCTCATGAAAGATCTGCAGAATCGTTTGGGCCTTTCGTACCTGTTCATAGCTCATGATCTGGCAGTTGTACAATATATGTGCGAGAGAATACTGGTTATGTATCTTGGTAAAATAGTTGAATCAGCTCCTGCGCATGAATTGTTTTCCCGTCCTTCACATCCATATACAGAGGCATTGCTTTCGGCTGTACCCGATGTCGATAAGGGATTACAGGCCCGTGGGGACGT
Source organism: Verrucomicrobiota bacterium (assembly GCA_042565725.1). Lineage (GTDB taxonomy): Bacteria > Verrucomicrobiota > Kiritimatiellia > UBA8416 > JBHORK01 > JBHORK01. Next base: position 3,485 of record JBHORK010000088.1, on the reverse strand, counting down.
TTCCGGGCGGATTGTTTTGCAAGGTGATGTTCCGTCACCGGATGAAGCAATTCCCGGTTGTCCTTTTCATCCCCGTTGTCATCGTTCTGAAGATATCTGCAGGCACACAGTTCCGCCGTGCCATACTGTGGGCGCGGAGCACATCAGTGTGTGTCATTTCGCGGATACCATTAATATAATCAGATGAATTCTTTAAAACACCAAATGTCTAGATCTAGAGCAGTTGTCCTGATTGTTTTTTTTGTCACTGGTGTTTGTGCTCTTGTCTATGAGGTGGTTGCCGCGCGCTTGTTCAGGCTGATAATGGGGAATACCACTTACGCGGTAACAACGGTTTTATGTGCGTTTATGGGCGGGCTTGCAATGGGCAGTGTTATAGGGGGGCGCCTGGCGGAACAAAGGAAGGACCTCCTGAGGCTTTTCACTGTTTTCCAGGTTATTATAGCAGTTTACTTTTTTGTTCTGCCCTTAATGATGGAGGGGGTTGAGTATTTGTATGGGGGCATCTACCGTGTTTTCAGTCCGTCCTTTACTGTATTTATTTCTATTCAATTTTTATTCTGCGTGTTGCTTCTGCTGATTCCATGCGTACTGATGGGTGCTACCTTGCCGCTTTTGTCGCGCTTTTGCGCAGCTGTACCTGAAAAGGTAGGTAGGTCAACAGGTTTCTTGTATTCCGTTAACACTATTGGTGGGGCCTTGGGCGCCTGGCTGGCAGGTTTTGTTTTAATGCCGCTCTTTGGCGTACGAATGACGCTTTGGTTGGCATGCGGTCTTGGCGGTTTCGTGAGTGTGATAGGTTACTTATATTGTCGTCGATTATCGGACATGCCGACTATCTCCGTTAATAACAAATTATTCATAAAAGAAACAGATTATCAGAAAGAAGATTCTTTACGCTGGAACAGAACAATACTTCTGACGGGTTATGGTTTGGCGGGCGCCGCAGCGCTGATATACGAAATCGCGTGGACGCGCGTGCTTTGCATGTTTATTGGATCGTCGGTATATGCCTTCAGTTTGATTCTGACAGTATTTATTTTAGGACTTGGCATGGGAAGTATAGTGTTTGCCCGATTTGTAAGCGGGTTCAGAAAACCGGTTCTGGTCCTGACGGTGATTCAGTGGGCGGTAGGATTTCTTGCTCTGCTTGTTGTTCCGTTCATTGATAATCTGCCTTTCGTTGTTACTCAATTGATGTCACGTTTCAAGGGCTCGTTTGTGCAGCTGCAGATTGCGGAGTTTGCTGTTGTTTCCTTTATTATGTTGATCCCGACTTTTTTGATGGGGGCAGTATTTCCGGTTATCAGCCATATTTTTGCCTCATTAGACCGGACCACGGGTCGAAGTGTAGGCACGATATGCGCAGCAAACACTGCGGGGTGTGTTCTTGGTACTTTTGTCGGCGGTTTTTGTTTAATTCCATGTTTGGGTATACAGGGTGCAATTTTTGCAGCTGTGTTTATGAATATTCTGTTCGGATGTGCACTCCTTTTTGTAATGCCGCAGATTACGATACGGAGAAGGTTATTGATATCTGCTGCAGTGATAGGACTGTGCGTGATTGGCCAAGTCGCTATTCCGAAGTGGGATGTTTCACGCATGACTTTCGGGCCGTATGTTCAAGTTCGAAAATTGTCCGATGAGATAATTGCCTCGAAAACTTTTCTTCAAAAGGAAGCGGAGAAACACGAGCTTATTTTTCATAAGGAAGGAATAAGTGCGACTGTAACGGTAAGAGAGACGGAAAAAGGGGAAAGGGTGTTGTTCATTAATGGTAAACCTGACGCATCGTCTTCAGCGGATCTTCCGACGCAGATTATGGTTGCGCATGTGCCGCTTCTTCTCCATCCGCATCCGGAGCGTGTGCTGGTTGTTGGTTTGGCAAGCGGTATTACGCTTGGCTCCACTTTACGTCATCCGGTAAAGACTCTTGATTGTGTCGAGATATCTCCTGAAATACTGAAAGTATGCAGTTATTTCGATAAGCACAATTACGGAGCCATGAATGATCCGCGTTTAAATATAATTATTCAGGACGGAAGAAATCATATGTCGTTTACCGATAAGAAGTATGATGTGATTATATCCGAGCCTTCAAATCCATGGATTTCCGGAATTTCCGACCTTTATACCCGTGAATTTTTTGAATTGTGCAGAGAACGTTTGACGGATCAAGGCGTTGTGTGTGTGTGGTTGGAGTCTTATACGATTAACAAAGATAATTTTCAGAGTATTATTACAACATTCCGTTCTGTGTTTCCTGAAATGAATCTTTGGTCTCCTAAGGCATGGGATTATGTTCTTATAGGCGCGAAGGATGGATTTAGTGTGGATTATGGTGAGTTTTGCGAGCGTATTTCGGCGCCGTCCGTATTATCGGACTTTGGCAGGATCGGCATACGGTCTGTGCCGGATTTTCTTGGTGATCTGGTTATGGGCAGGAACGGAGTTAAGCGGATAGCGGCAGGAGCGTCCATTCACACGGACGATAATGCTTTACTGGAGTTTTCTAATCCCAGGACGGTTGTGCAGGATTACCAGAGGAGGGACTTAATTGGGCTACTGGAAGAAAATCGCAACATGGATTTAGGCTTTTTAAAAGTCAGTGATAAAGACAGGAAACCGTTTGAAGATATGCAGGTGGAAGTTGAAAAGCGCATAAGGGCCAGAGGATATGTTGTGCTTGGGTCGGTGCTGATTGGGGAAGGCAGGCATAATGAAGGGATGGCAAAGCTGAAGAAGGGTGCTTTGCTGAATAGAGAAGATAGGAGCTTGCAGAAGATTCTGAATCAATATCTTTCTGGAGCCGCTAGATTGATACAGAAGAATGATTACATGAGCGCGTTGGCCATGTACCAACAAGTGGAAGATGTTGATTCGGGGAATGCCCAGGCTCAATATGGTCTTGGTTTTATTATGGAAGAACAGAAGCGTTTTTTAGACGCTTTTATGCATTACAGTCGCGCGGTCAGGTTAAATCCCGAAAAAGAATATTATCGAATAGCTTTGTCCGGAATGGCATACCGCTTGGGCAAAGTAAAAACAGCAGTTAAGAATTATCGGCACATTCTTGAAATTAACCCTGATTCGGCGGGTGTTATGCATAACCTCGCATGGATTCTGGCAACAAGCAAGGATCCGGAAATTTATAATATTCAGGAAGCTGTTCGTCTGGCAGAAAAGGCTTGCGAAGTAACTGGAGGAAGGGATCCTAGAATGCTTGATACTCTGAAGAAGATTCGCATGAGGATAACTAAACCTCAATGAAAATGCTTTGCCAGAATCGTTTGGCTTTCTTAGTTTTTCAATCCAAAAGCGAAGGGACGGGGTTCTTGCGTCCTCGGATCCTATGGAGCCAGAGGACAGGCCTATTATGGCCAAGGGTTCAGCACTTCCGCAATATAAACTGGTGCAATAAGAGGGTTAAGAGTCTGTCGGACTTAGCTTAGGTATTTATTGTCATTTTTGCCCCTTTGGCAGAT
>JBHORK010000087.1:0-10393 GCA_042565725.1 Verrucomicrobiota bacterium | reverse complement strand
ATCCCTTGTATCAGTAGTACCAATGCCCTCCGAGCTGTTATGCGAGTTTACCGTCCTGATAAACGCGTTCGATATCGTCGAATTTTCCGACAGCGTATACTGGTATCCGTTGGTCAGCGTCACCGTTGCAGGGCCGTTACTAGCCATCGTAAATGTGCCGCTGTGCACCTTGAAGTCGCTCACTACCGGCAGCGTCGTAAAGCTGTCGGACGTTGACCAGCCGCCGCCTACAACATTCGTCGCGTAATAAATAAAGTGATACGTGGTATCGAGCTGTAGCCCGCTGAGCGGATAAGTAAACGCGCCTTCGCTTACTGATGTAATAAGATCCGTATTCCCCCACTGCGCAGGGTCCGTCCCGCCGGGTGTTGTTCCCCAGTAGACATAAATATCTGCCGTTGTCCCGTCATCCAGTGTCCCGTTCAAAGTTACAGAATATCCATCAAGGTCACTTACCGCACTGCTGTTTACCACCGGCAGATTGTGGCCGGTGCCCTGCACCGTGAATGTATACGGATTCTCATTAGTGTCATTGTTCGATATAAACACTTCGCCTGTCATTGTCACTTCCGCTGTGGGTATAAACCTTACTGTAAAACTCTCACTGCCGCCCGGCACAATCGGACCCGATGGCTGACTCAATACACTGAACTCCGGATCACCGTTTATTACCACTGCTGTCGTGCCAGTCAAACTCAAGTCCCGAATACCGCTGTTGGTTATCACAAACACCTGATCTTTTGTCAGGCCTACTCCTGTGATGCCATATTCAGTGCCGTCTATCACTGCCGGACTATTATCACCATCCGTTATTTCCAGGCCATTCCCGAGCACATCCATTTCGGGGGTCGAAAGAACGCCCATACCCTGTACAGTAAATGTATAAGGATTATCGTCTGTGTCATTGTTCGCTATAAATAGCTCGCCTGTCCTTAATCCCGCTACCGTCGGCATAAACCTTACTGTAAAACTCTCGCTGCCGCCCGGCACAATCGGACCCGATGGCTGACTCAATACACTGAACTCAGGATCGCCGTTTATTACCACTGCTGTCGTGCCAGTCAGATTCAAGTCCAGAACACCGCTGTTGGTTATCACAAATACCTGGTCATTTGTCATTCCTGTCCAGGTATTACCGTATTCAGTGCCGTCTCCAGCGTCCGGCGTATTGTCGCCATCCATTATTTTCTGACCATCTCCCATTACAGCCATTTCCACTGCGAAGCCCATGCCCTGCACAGTAAAGCTGTACGGATTCTCATTAAAGTCGTCGTTATCTATCGATACAAAAACTGTTTTTATCCCTGATGCCGTCGGATCAAATTCAATTGTGAAGGTCGCACTGCTGCCGACTCCTATCGTACTGCCCGGCTGGCTGGTCACTTTGAAGTCATTCGTATGCCCGCTCAACTGCACAACTGGATTTCCGGTCAGATTAAGCACATTTGTTCCGCTGTTGGTTACCGTAAACACATGTGATACTCCGCTGCCACCAACAACATTGCCGAAATCCGTATCATCAACCAATGACGGTATGTTGTCTCCGTTAACTATTTCGGATCCACTCCCCCAAACGCCTATCTCGGCGCCTGATCCCGATAGCCTCAGACCCATCGGCCATTCGACCACACTGAATGCGTAATATGCGACTTCGCGCGTAGCCGCCCTGTACATACTCACCCTGTCAGGTGCCGTAAGCTCAAATGTTGTCAGGGAACGGGACCAACTCAGTGATTCCTTACAGTTTTCTCCCATTATCGAAGTATTATCCATATCAGCAACCGCGCTTATCGGTTCTGTCCAGGTTTCCGGTTCAGGCCCGTCTGCATAACGATCATTCTTTATATGCTGCACTTTCATCGCCATTAACGGATCGGTTTCCTGGTTCTCCACTATCCAGGCTGCTATACTGCGACCACTGCTGTAAGGATCAAAAAAGGTAACTTCATCTGCTGCGCTAAACCATACCTGTGCGCCATATTGACTTGTCCCGCTGCCTCCCTTTACCTGTACATGCATGAATGCCCTGGATAAAGCCACGCCGGATATAGTCTTTTTCTCCTCCGTATTCGACTCCGCAATTACATGCTCTATACGCTGTACATCGCGCCAGTTCGACCCTGTAAACTCCACTACCGCATAACTGATACTGCTATTCCCGGAAGCAGCCTCTCTCTTGAACACTGGTTGTTTCGATGCATCAAGCTCTGACGCAAAACTGCATTTGAACACATACCCGTCACTACCTGCCTGTCCTGTAACATACACTATCACTCTGTTTGTATCTGATATACTTCCCGCTGCCGCTCCTGTTACAACATTCGTGCTGCTGTCGATACTGATGGATGCCTGATCGCGGACTATTATTTCATTTACTCCGCCGGGATTGCCTATGTATTCAAGGATCTCCCACGAGACAAAAGTACTGTAGTCTGACGATTTCCGATTGATATCCACAGATGTCAGAATGTTTCCAGGATTCCCTATCCAGGCCATGCTGCTATCCGCGCTAAACCCGTTGGTATCTCCCGAACCGCCATGACAAGCGTTTACCAGCTTGATGAATACATTGGATACCGTTGTATCTTCAGAAAGTGTATAGTCATTGGTGTTGTACAGCGTTACCATGCTGGTGCCGGCTGGCATTGTAAATGTGCCGCGGTGCACTACAAAATCTCTCGTCGCTGGCAGCATCGTGAAACTGGATGATGGCGATGACCAGGCTGAGCCCGCATTGTTTGTTGCAAAGATGGTGTAAAAGTAGGTCTTACCACCCGTAAGCCCTGTAAGGTCAATACTGAAATCCCCTTCTCCCAATGAATAAAGCACATTTGTATTGGCCCACTGCGACGCGTTCTCTCCCCAGTTATGCTCGCCCCAGTAAATATAAACATCCGCTGAAACTCCAGCGGTTAAGTTTCCTTGCAGTGTCACGGTCGTTCTGCTGATATTAGTCGCTCCCGCCGCAGCATCAATGACAGGCATTTCTACGCCCGACCCTTTTATACTGAATGTGTAGGGATTCCTGTTTGTATCATTATTCGCTATTGACACCTGCGCCGTTCGAACACCGGGTACAGTCGGATTAAACAATATCGAAAACTCCGTTCCCGTCCATGCGGCAAGATTCGTTTCAGCGGCATCCATTACCAAACTGAACTCACCGTCTCCGGATACTGTCACAACAGGACTGCCCGTTAAAACAAGATCTTCGTTTCCTGTATTCGTTATGCTGTATGTATTTGTAGCAAAAGATGGAAACGTCATAAAATCTCCGAAATCCGTCCCGTCAGCAGAAACAGGATCATTGTCTCCTGTCAAAATCTCCAGCCCATTCCCGAGCACTGTTATATAAGGCTGGGCAGGAAGCGCTTTCTTCGGCCAGTCTACCACGCTGAACCTGTAATAACTGTCAGCTCTGTAATACCTTGTCAGGGTAACTTCATTGGTGTCCGTCAGCTCCAGATTAAGCTTGGTTGTACCACCTGAATCAGCGCATTCACCCATTATCGATGCATCTAATATTTCTTCAACCGGGCTTATCGTTTCTGTCCATGAATCAAAATCCGGACCCTGCCCGCGATTGCCGCTTATATGCTGAACTTTCATCCCGTACACTGGATCAGTATCCGTGTTCTCCACTATCCAGGCCGCTACAATCTGATTCGTTCTCGAATTCTGATGAAACGTCACTTCTGTCGGTGAACTCAGCCATGCCTCAACACCCTGAATGTTCCCGCCTATCACACAAAACTGCACATGCATAAATGTCCTGGCGAGATCAACTGCCGTTATCGTTTCCGTCTCATTTGAGTTCGCAACGGCTATAGTATGCTCGACCCTTTGAACATCACGCCAGTTACTGCCTGTAAATTCTACTACCGCGTAACTTAATGATCCTTCACTGCCCCCAGGACGCTCAAATACAGGCGCATGCAACGGCTCGGGAGGATCGTTAGTAGTAAAAGATGTATTCAGGTCAGCAATCCATTTTCCCGCGGAGTCCCTTTTGTTCCCCCACAGATTTAATGTCTTCCCGGTAAGAAACACCACAACTCGATTCGTATCAGATATGGCATTTACAACCGCTCCGGTAACTGCAGGAATATTGCTATCGAAACTAAGTTTCGCCTGATCACGAACTATCATTTCATTCGGACCGCCGGCCTCGCCTGTGTACTCTATTATCTCCCAGGTAATATGTGTCTCATCCGGCGGCGTGCCGTCCGCTCTCTGGAAATTAATGTATGACATCAGATTCTCAGAGTTTTCTATACAAGCAAAGTGCCGGGCGGTAGTCTGGGAATTAGTGCCTCCTCCACCTGTAAGAGAGGTGTTCACCATTCTGACAAACGCGTTGGATAAAGAGGTATCAAGATCCAAAGCATAGTCAACATTGTGAACAATTTTCGTCCTTGTCTCGCCCGCCGGTATGATCGATGTGCCGCGATGAACTCTGAAATCGTTTATGCTCGGCGTACGCCCGGATACGGCAAATGAGTATGATGGTTCAGCAGGATCATTGCTCTCGAAAATCGTCACCAGCGCCGAACGATAACCGTCTGTCTGCGGATTGAAAACTATATCAAACGTGGTACTGCCGCCAACCGGGATATTGGTCGCCGCCGGCTGGGCTGACACATGAAAATCTTCAGGATTAACCCCGGAAATTGTCACAAGCGGCGATCCCGATAACAGTAGTTCGGCGGAAGCAGATGCTCTGTTCGAAATGGCGAAAGTTCGCGTTCGCGACTGGTAAAGCATCATGCCTTCACCAAAATATGTGCCGTCACTGATATCGGGAACCAGGTCATTGTTCATTATTTCAATGCCATCACCGCCAACTACAAGCATATCAGGATCAACGGAACTTCTCGGCCAGTCCACTACATCGAACCAGCACGTCGTCTCTATCTCTCGCTGCGGCATCCAAAGCGTTACCTCGTTGGTGCCCGAAAGCCTGATGCTCACACGCCCACCAAATTTATCGGTCACACGACTGTAATGGGTATCAGTTCTGGCTGTCTCACCCATGATAGACGCATTGCTCAAAGATCTGATCGTATCTAAACTTTCCGTCCATTCCACGGGCCCAACATCAGCAGCGCTGATCCCGCCAACGGTTGCTCGACGCTCAGAGAAAATATGCTGCACTTTCATATCCATATCAGGATGATACGAACCCGTGTTTTCTATAAGCCATGCCACAGCGACTGTGTTTTCAATCGCCGACCCATGCCCGTCACCCATCGCCCTGAACGTCAATTTATTCGCAGCACTGAGCCACACGCCCAGCGTATGTGTTTCCAGAGTGCCTAAACCTGCTGAATCAGAACGATTCTGCAAGTGCATAAAAGTCTTGCTCAAATCAACAGAAAAGGGAACTTCAACTACATCTTCATAGTTTTGAGAGACAGTGCTTTCCTTGGCGTGTTCAATACGCTGGATATTCTTCCAGTTAGATCCCGTAAACTCCACCACCGCGTAACTGACCCGCGAATCAGTCTTTCTTGCTCCCTTTGTAAACAGAGGCTGTTTCGACTCATTAATGTCGGCTGTAAACATCGTATTTCTTTGACCGGTAACAAATACAACTGTACGGTCAACATCGGAAATGGCATTTACAACATTTCCGGTTATTGTCAGAGGGCCCTCCTTCAAACCGCCGGTTTCCGTCTGATCCCTGACGATTATCTCGTTCGGACCGCCGGCCGGCCCTACATACTCAATCAATTCCCAGAACACAACAAAGTCCACTTCATCTCCAGAGTTACGGGCAAAAGTCACACTTGCAAGAAGATTGTCCGGGTTTTTTATACTGACGGCAAACTCGCCGGATACATCATCGCTCCTGGTAGTGTTGCCGCCACCGAACAGATGTGAGCTCACTACCCTTATGAAGGCTCTTGATTTGTCAGCCGAAGGATCAAGATTATAATCCACTCCGTTTATAAGGGTGGTCGTAACCTCGCCTACCGCCTGCGTAAAAACACCTCTATGTACAACAAAATCATCAACAATCTGTATCGGTTCATCGGAAACAAAACTCACGCTTGAAGTTGCCCAGGCTGTGCCCAAAGCATTGCTTGCAAAAACCCTGTAGTAATACGGGGTCTCAAAATCAAGTCCCGATAATTGAAGAGAAAAATCACCGTCATCAACACTGTAAACAACAGTGGTGTTTTCCCAGGCGGAGGCCACTTCTCCGCCGTCATTGGTTCCCCAGTATATATAAATATCCGAGAACAGCCCCGATGTCAGTGTGCCCTGTACCGTGACATATTCATCAACGATTTTCTCCACGCCAAGATCATTGTCGACCACCGGCGGAATTGAAACTCCCTGCCCCTGTATCGCTATTGTATAAGAACTCTCATCATAATCATTATTCGCTATGCTGATTTCTCCAGCTATTATTCCCTCTGCAGTGGGATTAAATTCAACTTCAAACGTTACGCTTGAACCGGGAGCTATATTTGTCGATGACGGCTGACTGATAACCGTGAAGTCGGACGCTCCAGCGCTTACAGCAACCACCGGTGTTCCCGTAAGAGCAAGATCAGCCTGCGCCAGCACACTGTTGGATATAGTGAATACGCGCGTTACAGTCCCCCCGGACACCTCGGCGCTTCCGAAATCAGTATAATCGTACCCTGACGCTGTATTGTCGCCGTTTGTTACCACATCTCCATTACCCAAAACTGATATTCGTGGTGTACGCACAAGCGTGTATTCCCATTGATCATATAAACCGTCATACGCGTCATCGTCCGATGTCGTCCTGAACACCACGTTGAACGGTTCGTAATAGTTCACGCCGGGCAGACCTTCAAACGTAACATCCTGACGATCGTAATAGTTTACAGATGTAAACAGAAGATTTGTTGATGTGGAAAATGATACCGTGCCGGGAACATCTACTGATACATTAACCGTCACATCGCTTGTCGGCGCCATGTGAAATTTTACCGTCATTTCTTCAACATCAAAGGCCAGCCGCAAATGACCATGCACAATCGATTCAGGCGCTACTTGTCTGTCATTCTCCGGATCAAAGAACGTCCGGTTGTACATCACTCTTTCAGGCATAACCTGAAAACCTGAAGCACGCCCCTTGAGACTGCACATACGCACTGCCGTTTCATAACCTACTTTTGCTCCAGCCCATAAATTCCATGCCCCGGAACCAACAAAAAACGGCTCATCCGCCATCGGACAGCGTCCGGAAATGGCAGCAAGCATATATGAGGACGATGTTATTGCATAATAATATAATCTATGCCCGTCATTCATTATGTAATTGTTGTCAACATCATAGAGCTTGCACCACATGAGACGATCAGGCTGAACCCGAGCGCCAAGAGGAAGCTCATTACGATCAATTACCCGACTCACCATAAAACCCTCAGTAACCATAGCTTCGGTTCTATCCGATGAGTGCCTGTCAATACAATGCCTCATTTCATAGCCAAAGCGATCGGACTTATTAAACCAACCGTACCCGATCGCACGTCTATGATTGACAGGATCAGGATCGTATGCCTTATCATAATTGTGGCGTCCGTAATTGAAATCAATCGGTATATCCAACTCCGGAGGAAAAGTGGTTTGATCCAGCCACCTCGTATACGTAATATTCATGTTTCCCATACAAAATGCGAGGCGCTGTTGCATTCCTGACTCAGTACTTGTCCCGGTGTGAGAGAAGTCAATATGCCGGGAATAATTCGTGTCATAACAAATCGGAGAAACATACGCGAAATTACCTGTGTAAATGGTATTAGTCCGTTCCTCTTGAACCTTGGTCCACGCATGATCCGCTATTGCATTGCTGTAACTATAAGTCGAATTGGTGGCGCTGCGATTATAGATTTCACTGTATATTGAAGCCGCGGCAAGGTATGCCCCGTGCGGCGTCGGATGATTTGCAGAAGTATCCTTCGATCCCCAGGTGTCCCACGCGTAACCGGCAGGAACGACTCTAATACCGGCGCCGTCACCAACGCGGTGACTTATCTCGCGTAAATGAGAAACGGAAAAAGGTGATGATGAATCCGGCCACTGCATAAGAAGAATAGGCTCTGCATTATTCGTACCTTTACGCACTTCATCCGCGATCAGGTTAACCCCTTCAGCGTTAATACCGGGATTACGGGCAAGATTCCATGAGTCATCCATCATCACCACATAATCCCAGGGAGTCCCAAGCTCGCCGCGCAGATTCGCCAGCCGGTTAGTACGGTCAGGCGGCCAGAAATAGTACTGCGCCAGAGTATAACAATATGCATATCCCTCTCTATAGTCGGTTGTGAGAAACTCCGTATCGTAATAATCGTCAACAACAACATTGATCATCTGTGTATTAACTGCCGGATCATTCGTAAGAACACTCCTAAGTTCTGCGCCGATATTAACAGGCGAGAAAGCATTCTCCTGATTGAGCCTGTAAGCTCTAGAATTGCCTATTACCAGAATATTCAAGGCCTCGCCCGCCGGCACATAGTGCGCGGTGACTGTTGCGTCTTCATCATGTATAGTAAAGATCGTGTTTGCATCGTAAGCATTGGAAAAACTACCTGAGCCGCTGGTGGTCCAGTAATGGAAAGTCTTCCCTGGAATTACTGCTGTCGCCATGATGGGCACCGCAGAGGAAGGTGTATACTCACCACTGCCGCTGCCGTTTATAACGGTCAGTGTATAGAGGCCGGGAGTGTCATCGAGAAAGTATGCTTTATAGTTCTCACTCCAACGGAGAGCTACATCTGTCCGTGTCGTGCTAGTTTTCCCGTCGCTCCACCTGTCGAAGGTATATCCCGCGTCAGCCTCGGCTGTCACCACTGTAGTGGTCTCGCCGTAAAAAAGCGGTGTTTGAAATGTCTCACCAAGTATCCGGCCGCCAATTTGTGCCTCATATGTGAAGATATATACGAAATCAGAAAAGTTCGCAGTGACTGTTACGTCTTGAGCAGGCATGAGAATATCCACCCAATCGTCATCTGGGTCACCCTGGATAACACCTTCGACGCTTGCAGTCCAACCCTCCCAAACCTTACCAAAACTGGAAGCTCTACTGCAACTAATAATCTGTCCTTCTGAATATGTGCCACTGCCGGTGCCGTCAATAACGGTCAGCGTATAAGTCTGAGCTGCCGCCTGCTGACTACAAACAAACACAGAAACAAATAAAAACGCAAAACATAAACATTTTCTAATATATCTACCCATTATAATGTACTCCCTACAACTACAATTCATAATCTTCAAAGATCATTAACGTCTGACACCTGCCTACCCTTCTGTTCATCCATCACACCCCTACCGAACGACAAGGTCGCATGACTGGGATCACAGGAGGGCTCCCAACCTCTTGACCTAAAACAATTAAATAAAACTCTCTATTGCTTTGCCTCAGCCAGTTCTTGAATTTCCGATTCTGACAATGTCCGCGTGTACAACCGAACATCATCCAGAACCATTGGAAACATTGACGACTGAAATTTCTTCGCATCAGACCGGCGAGACTTCAAACCAAAGTCGAGATATTCCGGGTCTGAGAAAAACTCATCTACCGGCTCCTGGTCTGTTAACTGACCGTCAAGATACATAAAAATCGTACTCTCCTCACAGGCCAATGCGAAATGATGCCACTTGCCGTCAGCCAAACTGATCCCGCCGTTTAAGATTTTTCTACCAGAGCCCTTACAGCCAACAATACCCGAAGAAATCCCCCCGTCCACTTCCACAACTGTGTGTATTCGTTTATAGATTGCGCCGGGCGCCCTCTCGCCAAACCTTAAATTGCAGATCATGCCTTTTGGTGTAAAAGAATCTAACGACAATTTAATCCACAATACCAACGTTGCTCCTCTCTCATCGTCCTGAGAATCGCTCAAATTAATTAGGCGCAAGTGATCGTCTTCTTTAAAACCTATAGCGCCACCCTGTCTGCCAGGCATCCATGTTGCGCCTTTAAGCTTACCGTGATATTCATTCCCTGAACTATCCGCAGCCTGAAGCCCTTCAAGCTCGTCAAATCGCCACCATCCGATTAACGAGGGGTCCTTCTTATAGTCATCAACCCTGATTCCTTCTGCATCCTTGAATACTTCTGCAACCTGTCCTGCGGATATAGTTTCCTCGGCCCCGCTCTTTTTGTTTTTGATACGAACTTTTCCATTGATAGTCGCAACATCAGTTCGCCCTTTTACCGAATTAAGATTTATTTTCGTTCCCAGAACCTGGACCTCCGCGTGCCTGGTAACAAAAAGCATGGGTGAGTTTCTCGACTGTTTCACAACATCCGCATCAATACCGCCTTGGCGAAGCGCTACCTGCTTAGCCTTACCATTCAAGGAAAGCGTCAGACTGCTGTCTGGTTTAACAGTCAAGATGG
>JBHORK010000086.1:0-10419 GCA_042565725.1 Verrucomicrobiota bacterium | reverse complement strand
GCTATTGTGGGCGGCGGTGTTCCTATCGCTACCGGAGCGGCAATGGCAAAACGTTATTTTAACGAGAAAAAAGTAACCTGCTGTTTTGCCGGTGACGGCGCATACTCCAACGGCGTAGTGCTGGAATCGCTTAACTGGGCAGCGATGGGTCAGTTCACCAACCATCTGGCCAAAAAAGACAAATTCGGGCTGCCAGTAATATATCTTATCGTAAACAATCATTACGGCATGACAGGCAGAGCCGATGACGAAGTCGCCGGTCTGAGCTGCCTGGCAAAACGCGCCGCCGGTTTTGCCGACAACAACATGCACGCGGAAGTAGTGAACGGTATGGATATAATGGCTGTTCTGAACGCGGTTAAAAAGGCGGCTGATTGCTGCCGCAAAGGCAAAGGCCCGTATTTGATCGAACTTGACACATATCGTTATTACGGCCACTCACTCAGTGATCCGCGTAACGAATACCGAACCAAAAGCGAAGAGGATGCATGGAAGAAAGTAGATCCAATAGAAACTTTCGCAAAAAAACTTGTTGCGGCCAAAGTACTTTCAAAAAAGCAGCTTGAAACGTTAAGAAAGAAAGTACAGGACCGCAACGCAAGGGCTGCAGGGAAAGCTGCCAAATCCGCGGATCCGGACCCGGCCGATGTTATCAAGTATATGTATACCGACACGACTTCAGAAATCGTTCCGGATGAAAACAAGAAAGTTAAGATTGTCAAAGAAGAGCCGGTAATCAAAAGAGTTGATGGCAAGTTGACATATAGGGACGCAATCAAGGAGGCGCATCTTGAGGAGATGAAACGTGACAACCGAGTTGTCGTGTATGGCGAAGATGTTGCCGATTACGGCGGCGCGTTCAAGGCTACAAAAGGCCTACTGGAAGCCTTTGGCCGTAAGCGTATATTCAACTCCCCTATTTCCGAGGCGGCTATATGCGGAACCGCTGTAGGAGCAGCCATGACAGGGTTGAGACCTGTGATAGAACTTATGTATATGGACTTCGCGCTAATGGCCTCTGACCAGATCAGTAACCAGGCAGCCAAATGGCATTACATGTCAGGCGCTAAAGCTGAAATACCCGTTGTTTATAGAGCGTCAGTCGGTGGCGGCAAGGGATACGGCGGTCAGCATTCACAAACACTGGAAACAATGTTTGCTCATATTCCCGGACTATATGTTGCGTATCCGGCAACACCGTATGACGCAAAAGGCATGCTGAAAACAGCTATCCGAGACAATAACCCGGTAATGTTTGTAGAATCCCAGGTCCTTTACGGATTCAAAGGCGAAGTTCCTGAAGAAGAGTATCTCATTCCTTTAGGGGTCGCCGATGTTAAGCGGCAGGGCTCGGACCTGACGATAGTTACATGGGGACCTGCGGTACACGATTCACTTAAGGCTGCAGAAATGCTCGAAGCTGAAAAGGTGAGCGTGGAAGTTATTGATATTCGTTCGCTCGTTCCGCTGGACATGGAAACGATCATTGATTCTGTCAAGAAGACAGGACGCTGCGTCGTTGCAAGTCAGTGTATCAGCATAGGAAGCTTCACCGGGGAAATCGCTTCCACAATCATGGATCAGGCCTTTGATTATCTTGACGCGCCTGTAGCCAGAGTCGGAGCAAAGAACGGTATAGCGCCGCAATCACATATTCTTGAAGCGGCATTCTTACCGAACGCAAATGATATCGCGCAGGCAGCGAAATCGGTTATTGGTTAATATAATTATTAGTTATTGGTTGATAGTTAACCAATATTGGAGGGAAAAAAATGGCACAAGCTGTAATAATGCCCAAACTGGGCCAGACTGTAGAAGAAGCCATGCTGGTGAAATGGCATAAGAAAGAAGGCGATGCGGTTAAGAAAGGCGATGTTCTGTTTGAAATAGAAACAGACAAAGCTGTACTTGAAGCTGAAAGCTTTTACGACGGTATTCTGTTGAAAATACTGGTAAAGGAAGAAGAGACCGTACCGGTATCTTCAACCGTTGCTTTTATCGGTGAAAAGGGCGAAAAAGCTCCGGACGCACCGGCAGCCGCAGCTCCTGCGCCCGCTCCTAAACCTGCACCGGAGCCGAATCCAGAAGCCAGCACGCCACCACCATCAACCATCAACCATCAACCATCAGCCATTCCTCCCTCCCCTGCCCCATCAACCATTAACCATCAACCATTAACCATGAAAGATGCGCCTCAGCGCATCTTCATCTCCCCTCGCGCCAAGGCGCTGGTTAAGAAGTCGGTAATTAACCCCGTGAATATAACCGGATCCGGACCAAATGGAAGAATTGTGGTTAAAGATGTTGAAACATATCTGGATTCAAATAATTACGCATCCATAAAAATATCACCCACCGCCAAACAGCTGGCCATAAAGGAAGATATCGATATTCTTACAGTAAAGGGCACCGGCGAATCAAAGCGCATCATGATTCGTGACGTTGAATGCGCAATTGCCGAGAAACCCAAGCCCATGAGCAGAATGAGACAGGTCATCTCCCAGCGTCTTACACAAAGCTTCAGAGATACTCCGCACTTCTATGTTACGGTCGGAGCCGATATGACTGAATTGCTTAAGTACCGACAGGAGCTCAAAGAACAGGGCGCAAAATACAGTGTTACCGATTTCATTCTCGAAGCAGTAATTCTTTCTCTTGAGGAGTTCCCTATCGTTAACAGCGTTACTGATGGGTCCACAGTTAAATGGAACAGTCAGGTTGATCTGGGACTGGCCGTAAGCATTGAAAACGGACTTGTCGTGCCCCCTATTCGTGATGCGGCCAGCTTGAGCATGGTCGAACTGCATGATGTTGCTAAGGAATTGGCCACAAAAGCACGTGAAGGCAAACTTCTGCCCGACCAAATGAGCGGAAGCACTTTCACCGTCTCGAACATGGGTATGCTGAACGTGGAAAATTTTCTGGCTATTGTTAACCCGGGCGAAGGTGCTATCCTGGCGGTAGCAAGCACAATGGAAACACCCGTTGTTGTAAACGGCAAAATAACAGCGCGTTCAATAATGAAAATGACACTTTCTGTTGATCACAGAATTATTGATGGAACAGTCGGAGCAGAGTTTATAAACGCAATTAAAAATAAACTAGAGGACATGGAACTATGGAAAAGTTTGACGTAACAGTTATCGGCGCCGGACCGGGCGGATACCCGGCGGCAATACGCGCGGCACAACTTGGTGCTTCTGTCGCAATTGTAGAAAAAGAGAAACTGGGCGGGACCTGTCTGAACTGGGGCTGCATCCCTACAAAAACCCTTATTGCCTCTTCCGGTCTTTTCGATCGCATGAAAAACGCGGAAGAACTGGGCTTATCTGCGGCTAATGCTTCGTTTGATTATCTTACTATTGCAAAACGCAAAAATGATGTGGTGGCAAAATTGGGACAGGGCGTTGAAATGCTTCTTAAAAGCAATGGCGTAACCATATTCAACGGAACCGCCTCGTTTCTTTCAAGAAACAAGATTTCCGTAAAAAACGGAAAGAGTGAAACAACTATAGAGACTGGAAGCACAATTATCGCCACTGGATCAGAATCTGCTATGCCCGGCTTTATCCCCAAACATACGCGTGTTCTGGAGAGCCGCCAATTTCTGGATCTTAGAGCTCTCCCGGAAAACATTATTGTGCTCGGCGGCGGTGTAATAGGCTGTGAGTTCGCATGCATGGCGGCACAGTTGGGCAGTAAAGTTACGATCGCAGAACTGCTTGATGATATTCTCATTATGCTCGATTCCGATATAAGACGCGAGGCAAGACATCATATGGAAGAGAAGATTGGAATAGAGATCCTTACCGGCAGCGCAATGGAAAACATTAAGGCGGACAAGAACGGCGTAAGCGGCAAAGTAGGCGAAAAGGAAATCAAGGGAGATATTCTGCTGGTGTCTGTTGGAAGACGACCTGTGACAGAAGATCTTCACCTCGAAAAAGCAGACCTGGCTGTAAATGAAGCCGGTTTTATCGAAGTAGATGAATACTGCAGAACAAGTACCGCGACAATTTATGCTATCGGCGATGTTACGGCAGGCTCAACCCAGCTTGCCCACGCGGCAACATCACAGGGCATAACGGCTGCGGAAAACGCTTCTACTAAAACACGTAACTCTATGGAAGCCATTGTGCCCGCCTGCATCTTTACAGCTCCTGAAATCGGCAGTGTTGGTCTAAGCGAACAGGATGCCAAAGAACAGGAACTTAGCGTCAAAATCGGCAAATACGCGTTCTCAGGCCTGGGAAAAGCCATGGCCGCAGGAGAGACCAACGGTTTCGTAAAATGGGTTGTAGACGCGGAAACAGATCAACTGCTTGGCGCACACGCGGTTGGCCCACACGCTACGGAACTTGTTTCTGAAGCCGTCGTTGCCATCCGAAATGAGCTGACTGCGACTGAATTAGGAACGACTATACATTGTCATCCAACGTTCTCCGAAGCCTGGATGGAAGCCGCTCACGCTGTACATGGAAAATGCATTCATCAACCGGCGAAGAGGAAAAAATAGATGTTTCCGGAAGGATCTCTCGCAGAGACCGCAGAGATGAGAGGATTGAATATCCAATATCCAACAAGGAATATCCAACCGAAGACCCGTCTACATCGTTGCACGGAGTGCTTCAGGCAGGTCGGTGCTGCGCAACATATTTCTTTCTCCTTGGAACGTTATAAACCGTCTTCAATGCCATTGTTCAAAATCTTTACTTGGACATTGGATATTCCTTGTTGGATATTGGGTGTTCAAAAAGATCTTATACCATGGCAGACCTGAATATACTCGACATAGGCAAAGCCTCCTACTCCCCTACCCTTGAGTTCCAGCAAACACTTGTTGAGCGGGTAAAGAACACTGAAGACGAAGAAGCATTTCTTGTTCTAGTCGAACATGATCCACCCGTTATAACAATCGGAAGGAACGGAACTGATCGAAATGTGCTGGCGTCAAAGGAGATGCTTGCCCGAATGGGTTTTGAAACATTTGAGATTAATCGCGGCGGCGATGTAACATATCACGGGCCGGGCCAGATCGTTGCATACCCTATAATACGGTTAGACCTGCACGGAAAGGATCTCCACAAATATCTGCGCGATATTGAAGAGGTTATCATACGGGTTCTGGCGGAATTCAAAATTACCGGCCATAGAGTCGAAGGACTGACCGGGGTCTGGGCAGGAAACGAAAAAATAGCCGCCACAGGTATTACCGTAAAAAAATGGGTAACATATCACGGGCTCGCGCTGAATGTCTGTCCGGATCTGTCCCATTACCAGACCATAGTCCCCTGCGGCATCACTGACAAAGGTGTAACAAGTCTAAGCGCCCTGCTCGGCCGTCAAATATCAACATACGAAGTAAAGCCCATACTGATGAAATGCTTTGGTGATGTTTTTGGATTTTCTTTCCCTTCTATCCCCGTGTCGCCGCGTCACCGCGTCACCGCGTCTCTTCCAAAATGGTTGAAGAAGCGGGTTCCAAGCGGAGGAAAGACTGCCTCCGGTGTTTCAACAATGCTTTCTGACATGAAGCTGAAAACCGTGTGTTCCGGCGCGCATTGTCCGAATCTGCCCGAATGTTATGCCCGAAAGACCGCAACATTCATGATTCTGGGAGAGAATTGCACACGAAACTGCAGGTTTTGCGCTGTGGAACAGAAACCCGTTAACCCGCCTGACCCTTATGAACCTGAATCAGTTGCCGAAGCCTCTGCAAAGCTGGGACTCAGGCACGTGGTTATTACGAGCGTTACCAGAGACGATCTGCCTGACGGCGGTGCGGCTCACTTTGCGGCAACAATTAACGCTGTGCGTAAAAAAATGCCCAATGCAGTCATCGAGATATTAACACCTGATTTCAAGTTCAACAAACAGGCTATTGATACAGTTATTGACTCCCAGCCTGACGTTTTTAATCACAACGTGGAAACGGCACCCAGGCTGTACGAGTCCGTCAGACCTGAAGCTGACTATAATCAAAGCCTTGAAGTTCTCCGCTATATTGCGCAAAGCGCTGCAAAAAAAGGAATTAAGCTTCATACAAAAAGTGGGCTAATGGTAGGCTTGGGAGAGAGCAACGAGGAAGTCATTAAAGTAATAAGGGATTTACGTGATGCAGGTTGCAGTATTCTCACTATTGGTCAATATCTCGCACCTACTGACAAGCATTTGCCGGTAGTTCATTACGTGGAGCCGCCCGAATACGAATTGTGGGCGGCAGCAGCAAAAGCTATGGGTTTCAGTTCCGTTGCCGCCGGTCCATTTGTAAGAAGCAGCTATCAGGCGGAAGAAGTCTTTCTCTCTGCGAAATGAAAAAGGTTTAAAACCTTAATTTGCAATAATTCCCCTGCAGACAAACTCTTAAAATCAAGTTACATTATGAATCTCAAATGTAAATGCTCCAAGTAACAGGTGGGGCCTGACTAAAGGCTTGAAAAGCCGGCGATGTCTTATGCATGAGTAATGGAAGACACAAAAGACCGCGATTACGCTCCACGAAAAGAAGTTGTCTCAAAAACAAAACAAATACTGACAGACGGAGCAGTCGCATGGGAAGCCTGCCATACCAAAGGCTCGATACTACGGTGACACACTCACCTGCACACGATAGAACATCAGTGTTGCCGTATTCGTGTCCTGCATCGTCTTGGCTCCGCCCGTCCCGTACTGTATGTTCACCTCGCCGACCACGTTGCTCCAGCCGCCAGTCGTCAGATCCTCCCGCCGCATCAGCGTGTAGTAACGCCGGGTCGAGGCCGGCATAAAGGACACTTGCGTTCCCGCCGGGGAGTTAGACAACGCCGTGATACGCAGATAATCCCCTTCGATATTCGGATCGGTATCCATCACATACTTCTTCCAGGCCGCCACGCCGTCACCGGCGTTGTAGCCCTCGGTTACACTGTGATGATCCAGCCACCAGTTCGGCGTCCCTTGCGCTTGAGTATCAAACGCCAGCGTCCGCACATTGTAGTCTGGTGTGCTGCCTTTGAACTTCAGCCAGCCAATGTTCTCGCCCCAGGCGTAGCCATCAAATCGACCGGTAGCCATGTCGATAGTGACGGCGCTGTAGGCCGACGTGAAGTTGATCCAGCCGATGTTCTCGCCCCAGGCATAGCCGGTGAGATTACCCGTGCTATTCAAATTCACGCCCCAATCACTTGCGCTGCTGTTGGTGTAGGGACCGCCGGAATCGTTGCCCATTTTGATCCAGCCGACATTCTCGCCCCAAATGTGCCCTGTCAGGTATCCGCTGATGCCGTCGAAATGCACGGTTATCCCGCCGTTGGTCGGCTCGGCATTGGCCCAGCCGGTATTCTCAGTCCAGGCAGTTTTGTTGGTTGAGTCAATATTCCCCGTTGCCCACGCGCAGGGCAGAGCCAAAAGGGCACACGCCAACACAGACACCGATAATCTTACCCATATCTTGCGTTCAGTCATTGTTTTCATCCTTTCAGTCATTCCTTTTCCTGAATAGCCCAAGTTCCATGCTTGCCATGCCTACCCCTCAGAAAATGCTCGCTACGCATGCAGAGGGAAGGCTCCCCCTGTACCCTCTGGAAAAGTTCAAAGCACCAAATAATCCCTTATTGTCCACCGCGGACGGGCCACACGTAGAGCGTGGCTGTCTTCTCGGCGGCGCTTATATAGCCAGTATGGCCCGGGAGCGAGCACCCCACGCCCAACCACTATTGCTCGCGGTCGTCGAAGACGACCAGTAGCTACCCGACTTGACGCCTGTGAACGGATGCCCTAAAGGAAGGGAGGGATTAGCGCGTCCAAAGTCAATCAGGCTCTGCATTTCCTTTATGTTCGGCAGTCGCCAGTCGCCTTCTGATGATCCGTCAGTCAGGCCCAGTTCCCCGTTATTCAGCGTGGCACAGTTTGCCAGGGCGGTTGTCCATGTCCGTGATGTTACAAACCCATTGGCGTTCTTCAGCCAGATCAAACCTGTCAGATTGTCTGTTACAGTCCCGTTGCTGTTGTCAGTAAACCGTGGATTGGGCAATGCAACGCCTTTTTCCAGATCACCGTCATCCCCCGTCGCATACGAAATCGTCTGTCCCGTTTTTGGGAGAGGCACGTTCGTGTATGCTATCACGGTATTGGTGACCGTGATGACGACTGTCCCAGCGTCCAATTTCTGAAAAATCTCCTCCAGCGTATGCATGGTCGGACCCGGTGCATTCGTCGGATCCAGACTTCCAGCTAATGTTAGCCCCGCAAACAACGCCCCCACTGCCAACACCGCCGCACTCATCATCTTCCAATACTGCTTTTTCATCGTTGTACTCCTTTTGTCGTTACGTATAATACTCCCTTTTTACCGTACATTATCCATTCGTCTCAGTCCTCAATATTCAACACTTTCGCCTTTGCTTTATTTGCTATTATCGCAAAACTTCATATACTGGTAACATTGGTGCCATAAATCGTGCCGGGAATAACAACATCACCTCCAGCACCGGTGTAGTCAGTGATGGTAATAGTATCATTAGTCGTAACATCGTAGATGAAATCGCCAAACTGAAGAGTAGAGGCCAATCCCGGAAATAAAAGAATGAAGAGAATAACCGTAAGGAGAAAGGAGTTCTTTAAACCACTGTGGCTTACACAGAAAAACTGATTATGGATATGCTTCATAATATATCTCTTTTTAAAAAAAAATATTACCTGTTTATTGAGATATTGTAAAGGCTGAGGATTGTCTGAAAGCGGCCTCAATGTGTTACTTGGAGAAACTAACCCGTCCACCGATACAAACTTTCTCAGCCATGAACTTAGGCAAATCTCCCGCACCGAAACAGTATGATTTAACGATAAAAAGCCAGCATTATGAAAGGATGGGAGAAAGCTCGATAACCCCCTCCGCCGGGAGGCGGATGTAAACCGCAGAAAGAATTTCGTTTCCGCCACAGGCGGATTCGAAAATCTTCCTGCAGTCTTAAAACAACAAAACAAAAAAATGACCCCACACAAATCTGTAACAACTAAAACAAATCAAACTCAGTCAGCAGCGGCAGCTCACCATTGGTTTTGGTGATAACCAATCGTACACGTTGTGCAGTTATAGGATCTTTCATGTGCAACGCAAAGTTGTCAATGGTGTCCCCGCTTCTCCTCTTCCGTCTCTTTTACAAACTGTTGCGAAAATTTGAGACGCCGATTCTTCGGCGATTATCGGCGTCCATCGGCGGTTTCATGCCTTTCTCAGGATCAACTACAGGGTTTCTGAATTCCTACCTGTGTCCGATCGAAAATGTGAACGTATGTTCCTCTTGGCAGCGCCAGACCTTCGCCGTATGTTCGCCTGCCTTCAGTTCCTTCATAACACGCACAAGGTCTTTGTCGAGGGGCGTCTTTTTGCCGTCGATAGCCAGGACCACATCATCGACTACGAAACCATAGCGGGACATCTGGCTCTTGGCCGGGACGGTAACCAGAAACACCCCGGATTTACTGAACATGCCGGTCGAGCTAACTTCAGCGTCGGTGGTCAAGGACTTGATCTCGGCACCCAGAAGTCGTTGGTGCTGAGTTTTCTCGAACGCGTTGGGAGCTGCACTTTGTGGCAGGCGAATCGGCGGGAAAGGGGCCAGAGCCTTGAGCCGGGCCGAGGTCACTCCGAAGCCGGACATCGGGAAGTTTTTGAAACCGATGCGTAATGCCGGCGAATCAGCGGACACGCTAAAGTCCCCTTGTTTGGGAGCGACAAACCGCGCGTTGCCATAGAGGCTGTCAGCATCGTCCTGCGTTTGAGCCTGTGCCCCGGTTGCGGGAGTCGTTTCCTTTGCCTCGGGGTTGTGAATGAAATTCCGGTTCCTCACGCCGCCCAGAGTGTCGGTTTGGATGCCCGATAAATCTTGCCCCACAGAATGTTGCCTTGGAACAAGTCATGGGTCGGCTTCGGGTAGGGCACCCTACAGGTATAGCCGCCTCTGAGAATAACGTTGTTTGTGACGATGCGGTAATAGCCCTCGCGCGTCTTCAGGCCCCCGGACAGGCAGAGGTTGTCGTAGATCTCGTAATTGGAGGAGCCGTCATCCAGGTCGATGTCGTAGACACGAAAATCGGACCCAAGACAGAGGAGTATCCTGCGGATTGCCTCGTCGAGGGCAATCAGGGTATTTCTCGATCCAATAGCTGATCAAGGGCTTGCCGGCCTTGTCCTTTGCATTGGGACCCGCCGGTGAAGCCGAATGCCAGTATCGGTCACGGCCCCAGGAGTTGAACGCCCCGTGGTCATGGGTCTCCAGCACCGTTTCAAAACAGTCGTTCCACTCGATCACGTGACCGCCCCAGCTCCCATCGCAGATGTTAATGGCAGCCCGCGGTGTATGACTGATCGTGTTGTGGCGCACCGTGATACGCGATGACATCGAGATATTTATCCCGGAGGTCTGCTTCTCGAAGCGT
>JBHORK010000085.1:0-10431 GCA_042565725.1 Verrucomicrobiota bacterium | reverse complement strand
AGGTACATGGGGAAATAACTCGCTAGTTAAAGGAATAGGTGCTTATTGTTTGCCGAACGGCGATAAGTATGAAGGTCAGTGGCAAAACGATCAAATGTGGGGTCGGGGAATTTACACCTCAAGAGACGGCAAAAAAATCGAAGGCCTTTGGAACGCCAATCAGTTTGTTTCTGAAAACAAGGCTAAATAACGGAATTTGCACTTACAGCATAAATTCCCTGGTTATTTCCTGGCTGCGGCTTCTTTAATAAGATTAATGGCAATTACTTCCCGCTGAATCTGGTTGGTTCCTTCGTAGATCTGCGTTATTTTGGCGTCACGCATCATTTTCTCCACCGGATATTCTTTCATGTATCCATAGCCGCCTAAAACCTGAACCGCGTTGGTTGTAACTTTCATAGCCACATCAGAGGCAAACAATTTGCACATTGCCGAAGCTTTACTGATATTCTTGGCGCCGCTGTC
The DNA here is from genome assembly GCA_042565725.1 of Verrucomicrobiota bacterium. Lineage (GTDB taxonomy): Bacteria > Verrucomicrobiota > Kiritimatiellia > UBA8416 > JBHORK01 > JBHORK01. The sequence continues at coordinate 9,966 of JBHORK010000085.1, read as the reverse complement.
AATATGACGTGCTACCTGATAAACCAATGCCCGTGCCGCTTCAACTTCTGTTGCCATATCAGCAAGCATAAACTGCAGTCCCTGGAAAGATGAAATAGGTTTACCGAACTGGCGTCGTTCGCGAGTATATTTTACCGCTTCTTCCAGCGCGCCTGTAGCTATGCCAAGTGCCTGAGCAGCCACACCCGGTCGTGATTTATCAAGTGTTTTCATGGCCACCATAAAGCCCATTCCTTCTTTGCTTATCAGATTCTCTTTTGGTATACGGCAGTCCTGGAATATAAGTTCGCGCGTTGAAGACGCCCTGATTCCCATCTTGTTTTCCTTTTTACCAAAATCAAAGCCAGGTGTTCCTTTCTCTACAATAAATGCACTGGCGCCACGCGCGCCCCTGGCCTTATTGGTCATGGCAATAATGGTATAAATTTCCGCGTCTCCGCCGTTTGTTATCCATTGCTTTGTTCCGTTAAGAACATATTCATTCCCATCAAGAACAGCTGTTGTCTTGATTCCGCCCGCGTCACTTCCTGCTTCGGGTTCAGTCAAGCCAAACGCGGCCAGCGCTTCACCTGCCACCAGACGCGGAAGATATTTCTTCTTTTGTTCGTCAGAACCGAAAAGAAGAATGGGGTAAGTACCCAGTCCTGAAGCCGCAAACCCAAGGGAAATCCCACCGCAAACCTTGGATAATTCTTCGACAGCTATGACGGTCTCCATTACGCCTCCGCCCATACCGCCGTATTTTTCCTCAATTGAAACGCCAAAAAGATCTGATTGTGCCAGAATTTTTATTATATCCCACGGAAACTCGCCTGATTCATCATATTTCTCGCGGACGGGTTTGATTTTTTCTTCGGCTATCTGCCGACATAAATCGCGAATCATCACCTGTTCTTCAGTAAAGCCGTAATCCATGATATAATTCCTTATGGGTTATGGTTAATAGCGACAAAGATTAATCGCTCATGTTATGAAGCGGACCTGAAGAGAGCAAGAAAAAACGAATGTTTCATTGTCACCACTTTTGTCTAACAGAAATTCCGGCGGCTATAAGGTCCTGCTTGATTTGCGGAATGGTATATTCGCCGCTGTGGATCATCCCGGCAATGATGGCTGCATCTGCATAAGCTTGAGTAAAAACTTCGGTCAGGTGTTTCGAGCTGCCCGCCCCGCCGGATGCAACAACCGGAACAGGAACGTTTTCCGCAATCATTCGTGTTAGATTTATTTCAAAGCCCTCTCGGGTCCCATCGGCATCAACAGAGTTGACTACAATTTCTCCAACACCGAGGTCAACGGCTTTTCGGGCCCATTCAAGGGCGTCCAGATTTGTATATTCCCTGAAGCCCCGAACGGTTATTTCATAGCCGCTTGGGCATTCAGGTTTGTCGACTGCAATTGGATCCATGCCCAGCACAATGCATTGTGAGCCAAATGCTTTCGCGCCATCAGCTATGATTTGCGGATTTTGGACAGCTAATGAATTAACGGAGATTTTTTCCGCACCTGCAAGAAGCACACGCGACATATCCGCAAGGCTTGATATCCCGCCGCCTACCGCGAACGGAATACGTACCGCGCGAGCGACTTCTTTGACCATATCTATGTCAATGGGTCGTTTTTCCGCAGAAGCGGTAATATCATAGAACACAAGTTCATCACAGCCTTCTTCATAATATCGAGCTGCCAGTTCAATAGGGTCTCCAAGAATAATGTTGTTCTGGAATTTAATACCCTTAGTAACTTTCTTGTCTCTGATATCCAGACACGGAATTATTCTCTTGGTTAACATAATTGAATTTTACCAATTGCAAAAATTTTCTAATAATTTCAGCCCTACTTTTCCTGACTTCTCCGGATGAAATTGGGTTGCCAAAATATTGTCTTTACCAATAACCGAAGCAAATTTCACGCCCGCGTAATCAGTCCTGCCCAGAACACATCCGTCTTCCTGTGGAGCAGGGTAGTAGCTGTGTACAAAATAGAATTCACTATTATTTTCTATATTTTCGAAAACCGGATGATTATCTTGAATTTCAACACTATTCCAGCCCATTTGAGGAACTTTGTCGGCTTTATTTAATGGTTCAAAAAGTTTTGTTGTGCCGGGAATCAGTCCGAGGCAAATCACGCCGTTATCTTCTTCTGATTGTTCGAGTATAATCTGCATTCCAAGACAAATACCAAGAAACGGCGTGCCACGACCTGCAACCTCCTGGATAACATCAACCAATTGAAGTTGCTGTAAAGTATTCATTGCTGATCCGGCAGCGCCGACCCCGGGAAATACAACACGTTCGGCTGAAAGAATTTCTTCAGGTTTGCTGGTAATCTCGGTACTGACATTTAATGCGTCAAAGGCCAGCTTGACACTCGTCAGATTTCCTGCTTTGTAGTCAATTATGGCAATCATGATAAAGATAGTAGCTAAGCAAGAGATGCGGTCAAGATTATAAGAAATTGAGGAATTTGCGCTGTTAAGAGATTTTAGACGGGATTAACAGGATCTACAAAATGTTACGCGCTTCCGCCTTCGCTCTGCGAGCTACGGTGGACAGGTCGCGCGAATATTTGGAAATCAGAAATCTTGCAAACCTCCATTTTTTACCCTTCGTTTGTTTGCGGAGTTTTCGGCGGGGTCAATTCTGCTGTCTTCTTCCCGCCGCAATCCTGTTAATCCTGTCTGAAAAAACTTCGTTTTGGGGTAAACTCTTTTTTCTACCTCAGTCTTTCATTACTCTCGTTCAATGTGTTGACCAAACGGCATTTTTTGCAGTCAGTTTTGTTGTTTAGACAGAAATCATGAAAAATCTGCAGGAGCCCCTGTTGCCTGAGCCCGTTTCGATAAAGTGCCGGGTTATGATCACAGCCGAAAAGTGAGAATGCGGTTTGACGGACAAGACTATTGTCTTCTTCCGGCGGCAGCAGAGCCAGCAAAGGCTTAACGAATATGCCGGAAGCACTCACAAAAGGAACTATAACGTTGGATAAAATAGCCGCAATACGACGGGATCCCAGAAGCACAGTTTCGAATGATTGTCGTTTCCCCGAGAAACTCAGATGATATTTCCAGTAGTCTATGATTTCGTTATTATTTTGAAGAAGAGCCTCAGCGTAATAAAACCAGGCTTTGGGATCAGAAGTGCTCAAGGCCGTCAATTGCGTGGAAAGGCTTGTTTTTCGGGTAAAAATCGCGGCCGCGGCGGCCAAACGGCGACGTGGATGATTTTGCGGCCGAAGTCCGGATAGAACCCAGGTTCCGGATGGCAGACGTTGAGATTCCCATTTCGACTGCAATTTCCACCAGTGGTCCCATAAGTTTCTTACAAATGAACGTGTTTCATTATCCCAGCGGGACGAAGTTCCGGTTGGCAGCAAACCCGCAACCCCGAGCAGCAGCGAATATGTTTTGATCACGTCGTCTTTTGATTCCTTCTGAATACTTTCAAGCGTTACAATGTTTGCGAGCCGCCTGAAGGATTGCCGGTTGCGCTTATAACCAAGTGAGCACATGATTTCTTCATAGAGTAATTGGTCCGGTCCCTTTTCCTGGATTCCTTGTTTTATTCGTTCAGCTTTTGTTCTTAATCTTTCTTCACCTGCAGATTCCAGCAGCGCAATACGTTCTTCCAGCAACCATGAATTAATAATTCGGAAACAGGGCAATTCTTTTGTTTCGGGTTTTGCGTAGGGATATGCGGCCACGTCGATACTTTCAAAAGAAAAGCCGGAGGCGGCTTTCATAGCGTCTTTAAGGGAAATCTGAACTGTGCCTTTCGGCAGAATATCTTCAGGCACATTACCGGAGAAGTATGTAACGTGGGCGATCACATGAGTATATCCAGGATTTTGCGCATGTCCGTGTCTGATCCAATCGACAGGATGAACATGGATTTCGACATCTCCTTTGATTTTCTTTCGGGCCGGCCCCACAACCAAAACAGCATCCAGAAAATCCGGGCCCGATTCGAGGTTCCATCTGCCCGGGTCTTCAATGACAATTTCTTTTCCATTATTCGAATAAAGAACCCCAGGCCGTAAACGCTGATCATACCAGACACACTGAAGATGTCTTTCGGAATAAGGGAAGGTAATCTCCTCTGCGGGGCTTTCTTTAACCATCAGTACAGGTGCCTTGAAAAGGCCCGTATAGGATCGCGCCCTTGTGAATGAATTTTCCGAATGTGTGCGCATATTTCCGATGAAATTAATTCTGAATACTGCCTGCCCCGCGTCTATCGCCGGGGAATTCTGTCTTCTGAATTCTGCTTTTTGCGTAACAACGCAAAAAGCTTTTATTAACCCATCTCCTTGACTCTCGGAAGCTGGAAGGCTCATAATAGTAATTTGTCGAATACTGTCAATGTTCACGTGAATAATATGATCAAAGTAGCTAATCTTACAAAACGATTCGGAAAGACCACGGCAATAGATAATCTTTCTTTTGAAGTGGCTCGAGGAGAAATAGTTGGATTTCTCGGTCCCAACGGTGCCGGCAAAACAACTACAATGCGGATACTGTCGTGTTTCCTTTCACCGACAGGAGGAGAAGTAACTATAGACGGTCTGGATGTTTTTGCTGAGTCTGTCGAGGTCCGACGCAAAATCGGGTATCTGCCTGAGAACGCGCCAATTTATCCCGATATGCGTGTAAAAGAATATCTGGCTTACAGAGGCCGGCTTAAAGGGCTTCGCGGAAAAAAGCTTCGCGCCAGGATGGATGAGGTAATCTCTCATTGTGGACTGGGCAGTGTGCGGAACAGAATTGTTGGCCAACTTTCTATGGGATATACCAAGAGAGTCGGTTTAGCCGACAGCCTGATACATGATCCCGATCTTCTCATTCTGGACGAGCCTACAATTGGACTTGACCCTCTTCAGATTCGACACATTCGTAATTTAATAAAGAATTTTGCACAAAGCCACACTGTCCTTTTGTCGAGTCATATCCTACCTGAAGTAGAAATGATATGTGAGAGAGTTTTCATCTTAAATAAAGGACGAATCGCGGCTTCGGATACAACTGATAACCTCGTTGGTTTAATTAAGGGCAATCAACAGGTAATTGCCGAAGTCTACGGACCGCATCATGAAATAATAGACAGAATAAAGACCATTCCAGGTGTTATAAAGGTGTCATGTGAACCTGCTGGAGAATACAGCAGGTTTCTCTGTGAATGCAGAAAAGAGACTGATATCAGGGCGGATTTGTTTAAGACCATTACAGCCAATAACTGGATTCTGCGAGAGTTAACCGCAGGAAAAAGGAATCTGGAAGACGTTTTTGTTGAGATGACAAGGGAAGAGCAATAACAGAATTCGCTGTGGAGCGTATTAGGAAAAAACATGCGAAATTTTTTTACAATATGGCGCAAAGAGCTGGCGGCACATTTTCTCTCTCCGATAGCTTACGTGATTATGATGATCTTTCTGTCAATTACGAACTGGCTGTTTCTTATGCTTGTTGAAAATAACGGAGGTTCAAGTGAACCACTATCTGTATTTTTGTTTCGAGTTATACTGTTTCTCTGGATGCCGGTATTAGCAGCAGTAATAACAATGCGTCTTTTTGCCGAAGAGAGGCGGTCAGGAACAATTGAGACCCTTATGACCGCTCCGGTTACAGAGACGGAAGTAGTTCTGGGAAAATATGCGGGGGCACTCTGTTTTCTTTTACTGATTACAGCACCTGCGATCAGCAGTGTTTTTCTGCTTAAAATACTTTGTCCCGGAATCAGTTATCTTGATTTAGGGGCCCTTACGGGCGGCATCATTATCTTTTTCCTGTTGTCCATATTCTGCACCTCTGTGGGTGTGTTTTTCTCGTTAATTTCAAGAAACCCTATCATATCCGTAGTTTGTTCTCTGTGTGGTATGTGGTTGATGTTATTGGCGGGCGATATATTGGTGTCATTACCCAAGGGAACAGGCAAGGTAGTGGAATATATATACTCCGGCAGTCATATTCTCGATTTTGCCCGCGGCTCAATTGATACCAGGCCTGTCGTGCTGTATTTGTCCGGAGCAGTTTTAATGTTATTTACATCTGTACGATTGCTGGAATTTAAAAAATAGAGATAGTGGAGGGAAAGTCAAGGCGAAGAGACCCCGTCTCGCAAAACGAAATACGCTTCACCAGCCTACGCCAACCAACGTCGCCAAGGCTATGTTGGTCAAAAGGCTACGGCCTGGCAGGCGGAATACGATATAATGACAGAGATTGAACAACAAAACGTTGACGAAACAAAAAAAGCGCGCAGAAGCATTTGGCGGCAGCGGAGGCGAAGATTTGCCTCCGGACTGAATGTTTGGGTTTCCGTGTTTCTCGCAGCGATACTGGTATTTTTGATCAACTATCTGACAGATAAATACTGTTGTCTGCACAGGGATCTCAGCTGGAGAGGTTACTACAGTTTATCTGTCAAAACGAAACAACTCCTTGCCGATCTCAAGGGAGATCTTGATATTATCGCTTTCTGGTCTCAAGAAAATTCCCTGTATCATGAGGTTCGTAACCTGCTCAAAGAATATGAATATGAAGCGAACGGAAACGCATCTCTGAATCTGCATTACCACCGACTCCTGTCCGCAATCCTTCGTTTGACACAAGAACTAAAACGGAAATATGATCTTGAGGATCTCAACGTGGTAGTATTCGAAGTTAATGGCAAAAGAAAATACGTTGGAGAAGGCGACATTTTTGAGCGCAGCGTACATTTTAAACAGGGAAAATTTACCTGGAAAAAAACGGCCTTCAGAGGAGAGCTGTTATTTTCGTCAGCAATTCAGAATATTACATCAGAAGGTACTCCTATCGTATACTTTCTGACGGGGCACGGAGAACGTGATGTAAATGACTATAAGAGAAATTCCGGGTATTCCACTATCGCCAGAATAATGCGCCGTGACAACATTGAGGTTCGAACTTTTCTGCTTGCAGAACACAGAGAGATTCCAAGCGGCTGTTCAGCGTTAATAATTGCCGGCCCGGATAGAAAATTGTCGCAGACAGAACTTGATAGTTTGGACGATTACCTGAAAAAAAACGGCAGGGTACTCTTTCTGCTTGATCCCGCGGTCCAAACCGGTCTTGATCACCTACTGAATGATTGGGGCGTACAGCTCAGATCCGGTATTGCCGTCGGTTTAACATCTGTAACTTCTACTGCGGGCCGGGAACTTATTGTCACACAATACGGGGATCATCCTATTACGCGAAGCTTCAAAAATATGGCAACAATGTTTTATATGCCGCGTGTAATTCAGCCTGTTACGGTAACTGAGTCTACCAATAATGTTCAGGTAGACAAACCCCGTGTAACCGTGTTGGCTTCAAATACAAAAGACGGCTGGCTCGAGACCAATCTCAACAAAAGCCCTTCGTACGAAGCCGGAATTGATATGCCCGGGCCTGTTCCTGTTGCGGTGGCTGTTGAGAAGGGACCAGTAAGTGGTATTGAAGTGGAAATAAGGCCAACCCGTATGGTTGTTATCGGCGACTCGTATTTTGTGTCAAACGAAGGATTGCGGACAGGAGTCGGTGGTAATGCAGATTTTTTTATGAGTTCCCTTAATTGGCTGTTGAAAAGAGAAGCTCTTATGGCAATTGCCCCGAAAATTCCCGGCGAGCTTCAGATGAACATGGGCCGGAAACAGCGGCAGATAACATATCTGGTTATTGTTGGCGGATTGCCGGGATTTATCGGACTTCTTGGAATATTGGTCTGGCTAAAAAGAAGACAATAATTTTGAAACCAAAAACTACATTACGGCTTTTTGTGCTCGTTTGCGTTATTGGAATACTGACATGGTATGCCGAGAATTATCTCGAATCAACAGCCGAACGCAAAGATAAAAAACTGCATGTTCTAAATGTGAAAGCCGAAGAAATCAATAACCTTACGATCAAATGCAATAACCTGAATGTTGACTGCGTTAAGAAAGGCAAAAAGTGGTTTTTTGTTCGGCCATTAGAAGCACCGGCAGACGGCGGGGAAATAGACCAGATATTAAGTGTTATAGAAGCTCTGCGTAAAGAGGAGACCGTCACCGGCTCTCAGCGAAGAGAGAGAGAACTTTCTCTGGAAGATTACGGATTGCGTAATCCGCGTGCCAGGTTTGTGCTCAGTGATGAATTCGGTATGAAGGAGATTCTTGTAGGGGACAAAGCGCCATTGGGCAATTTTGTGTATGTTAAGACAGCTATCAGTGATGACGTGATAGCAACCACAAGCGCCATAACAAATATTATTCCGGGCAGTATAGAGTACTTAAGAGACAGGATGGTTCTTCATGGTAATGTATCTCGAACTTCTCGTTTGGAGATTCAAGGCGTGGATGGAGGTTTTATACAACTGGTTCGTTTAGACAATGATTGGCAAATACAGCAGCCGGTCGCAGCAAAAGCCGATACCGTAAAGGTTAACCAGATACTTGACGCTCTTTTTTCTCTGGAAATCAAAGAGTTTATATGGGACGCGCAGACGGAATCTGTCAATACTGAACCCCCGATTAATGACCAGACTGCCCTCGGCGCCGTATTTGTTCCATACGGACTCGCGGAAGATGAAGCAGTAGCGCGCGTTGCCGTTTGGGGAAACGGCAATGAAGTTGGTAAAGAATTGTTGCTGGGGAAACAGGCAGATGCAAATAGTGACAAGGTTTATGCCAGGCGCAAAGATTTTAATTCTGTTTATACAGTTCAAAAAGATATCGTGGAAATGCTGGGCCGAGGGGTGTGTCATCTCCGGGATAGAACTCTTTTCGGCATCAAACCGGAAAAGGTGAAATATCTCTGTTTTGAGAAGGATAATCATAAACTCGAGCTTAAAAAGAAGGAAAAGGAAGGATGGGTCATTGCGGAGCCTGTTCAGTGGCAAGCTGATCGTCATGTAGTCTCGGATGTTATCGAAAAGCTGATTCAGCTGAAAATCGAATCGTTTAACGACGGAAGTCAAACCAACATAACCGAGCTGGGCCTGAATCCGCCCGCATTTGTCGTTCAGTTACTTGAAAAATATCCCGAGCCGAAAACAGACAACCCCCAAAAAGCCGCAGGTGTCTCCGAGGACACAGAAAAGACCGCGCCGGAGAAGCAAAACCGTCTTCACGTAGGCGTTCTCTCCGAAAAAAGCGCTAATGTGTTTGTCAGATTTGAAGACCAACCGATCATGTTTGGTGATAAAGCTTCCATATTCGCGATTTCTGCAGATGCAATTGCCAATTTGGGGGACAACCCTGCTGATCCTCTAGTATATCGTAACCGCACCATGCTTGCGCTGGATCCGACGAGTATCAAAAGAATAACTCTACTGAAAGAAGGCAAGGAGCAGAGTATTCTCATGGAAGAATCCGGTGAGTGGACACCGGCGGGAACTGAAACCAATAAGTTGGACATGAACGTGGTTCAGGATATTGTCTTCGCTGCCTCCAATCTAAGGGCGCTTAGAATCGAATGCCATAATCCCGAAAATGTTGCTCAATACGGCCTGGATCCTTACCAATTGATGCTGACCTTGGGTTTGACCGGTGAACAGGGAATCAGAAAATCATTAATTATGGGATTCCGATCAAAAACTGACGGCATATATGCAATGATTCAAGGTCAGGATGTTGTTTTTGTTTTGGAAAGCGGGCTTGTGCAAAAACTAACAAGGAATCTTGTAAATCCCATTGCTTCTCCTAAAAATCAGAGGTCCGGAAATGATACTGGGAAATAATCGCAAACATCATCCGGCAGTGCGTATTCTAAAGCGAATTTTCGCTCTGTTTCTGCTTCTTGTGCTTCTTCTAGTTGTTTATCTGAGCACGATTGGATTTCCTAAATGGCTGGTAACTGAAATAACTCATCGAATCAATGTTGGTATCTTTGTGTTAAATGCCGGCTCAATGAAACTTGCCCCGTTTAAAGGAGTTATCGTCAATAATGCTCAGATAAACAACTAGAAGAAGCACAAGAAGCAGAAA
>JBHORK010000084.1:0-10488 GCA_042565725.1 Verrucomicrobiota bacterium | reverse complement strand
TATCCGGCTGCCGACCGGCGGAGCATTGGTATATATTGGAACCGGTCCCGTTAGTTTTAATTTTTATCAGAATAGCTGGTGTGATTATGTTTTTGTTCATAAAAACCGATACTCTGGAGAAGCTTTTCACAATGCAAGGCTGAGTCTGGCAGATTTGGCGGCCTATGATCCACCTGGCGTTTCAGGACAAGCTAAGGGTTATAGATGGCAAGCCGCAGCTCTTAACCATCACGGTGACCCCGGGCTGGTTCTGATTGCTGACGAACCGAATTTTGTAAGTATATCCGTGAGTAACGCAGTTATTGCGGAAGCGGGCGCGCAATCGGGATCAGTCATAGTATCAAGAACACTCACGCAGGGCGCGCAGGACATTAATTACCAGCTTTCCGGTTCGGCTGTTTATGGCAGCGATTACACTTCTGCATATGCTGTTACCAGCGGTGTTGCGAGTTTTGCGGATGGCGCTGCGACAGTGCAGATAGATATCACTCCGGTGAATGACCCGGATGTAGAGACGAATGAGAATGTGGTTATTAAACTCGATGTAGGCACGAATTATCTTTTTTCAAGCGCAAGGAGCGTTTCTGTTACAATTGTTGATGATAACAACAGCATGCCTCCGGAATTCAATTTATCTGTTATTGACGGACAGGCAACTGAAGGCGGCGATACTGCTATGCTGGAGCTTGTCAGGACAGGAAATTCATCAGGCAGTGTTACTGTTAACGTGGCACGTACCGCCGGGACGGCGGAAGTTGCCGACTATAATAACCCGGATATTTCATCGGTGGTCTTTGCCGATGCTGAAATGTCTGTTCTGTTAGAAATCATTCCTGCAAACGATATTCTTGTTGAAGGAGCCGAATGGCTGGAACTTTCTATTACGCCTGATTTATCATATACGGTTGGCCCGGCATCGAATGTCACGGTTAATATAGAGGATGACGAAGCGCCGCATAACGTAACAATTACGGTGCCTGACGGCACAGCGGATGAAGAAGCATCCGATCCGGCGGTTTTCCGAGTAACACGTGACGGCGATAATACTCTTGATCTCGAAGTGTCTTATATTGTTGACGCAGGTACAACTGTAACTGCATCGGACTATAATTACGTGGACTTTGCGGGGACAGTGACAATACCCGGCGGAAGCGATCACATCGATATTACGCTGATTCCTGTTGATGATGCTGTTTCTGAAGTCACGGAATTTTTAAACCTCAAGCTTCTGACCAATAGTTCTCACTATGTGGTAGGAGGTTCTTCGGCAGCAAGTGTATCTATTGCGGACAATGATCAGCAAGCGCCGGAAGCTGGAATTGATTATTACTCTGTTGTTCGTGATGATTTCTTGACTGTGCCTGAGCCTGGTGTTCTCGAGAACGATACGGATGTTAACGGAGAAGCATTGACGGCGGTACTGGAAACAACGACTACTAACGGGACACTCTCGTTGAGTAATAACGGATCATTTATTTATACGCCTGATCAGGGATACCTCGGAACTGACAGTTTTACCTACAGGGCGTATGATGGAGGACTCTACAGTCCTGCTGTAACAGCAATAGTGCAGGTAACATATCCTCTCGATTTCAAGGTCCATCGCGGGACGGCAGTGATACCGACCGGCTCAAAAACGTTGACGCTGGCCAATGGAGAGGATTACAACTTGTCTGGTGATGCGACGACATCCAGTGCGTTCATAAGGCTGGTGAACTCGCACCTTACCGGCGGCGGCTCAACGAACGGATCGGATGCGGTCAAATCCACTCAGCATGAGGCGTGGATTGATAATCCAGGCAATCTGATTACATCGGTGGATGTAAGGAGAGGAAATAGTGATTCAAGCTGCGCGGTGAGCTGGGAAATAATCGAGTATGTTGGCGTGACAGGCGGCGCAAACGAAATGATTGTAAGGGCTCAGGCCAGATTGTCTACAGCGTCGGAGGGTGTTGTGACCGGACCGGTAGTGGACAGCATATCAGATACAAACAGGGTAGTGGTGTTTATAACCGGGCATGCAGCCAGCATAGGAAAAAACCAGCCTTACAAGGCCGCATATACCGCGGAATTGACTCCATCTAAAGCGCCTGCATTTACGAGGGATGCCACCATCAAAAGCGGTAAGCTGAGTTACGCGGTAGTGGAGTTTACCGGCAGCAACTGGAAAGATGTACAGCGGGTGGAACATACCATAGGCACTATTGCCAGTAATGAAGTTGAATCGATAACAGCAGTGGATATGAGCAAAGCTTTTATGCATGTTCAATTCAGGGGTTCTGGAAATACTCGATTGGGCGGCCAGGTCTGGTTCAGCGCATCCGATCAACTGACGTTCAGGCAGCAGACCGGCGATTTGGGGCAGAGCCTGGCAGCCTGGATAGTGGAGAACAAAGAGAGTGATCCGGCAGCAGCGATGACGGTACAGCATATAAAGAGATCGCATCCTGCAGGAACGTCGCCGGAAGAGTGGACAGAGACTATTACGCCTGTACACGTGCTGAACAGCAGTTCGATCATGGGTGAGGTATCAGTAAGCGCCAGGCTGGACCTGACCTTGAAAAGGCCAGACGAAGTCATGATTTTCCGGAACAAGGGCGGGGCGGAGACCTTTTACACCTACAGCGTTGTTGAATGGCCGCTGGGTGTGCCCGGTTCCGAGATGGCGGTAAGCGGGGATGGCGTAGAGATAAAGGCAGGTGATGATACTCCGGAGCTAAGCGACGGAACCGAATACGGAAATGTGATCGTCGGTCAGCCGCTGGAGCAGGTGTTTGTAGTAACCAACAACGGAGCTCTTGACCTCAGTTTAACAGGAACGCCTGTGGTAGCAATAAGTGGCGCTGCTGATTTTGCAGTAACAAATCAGCCGACAGCGTCAATCGTTCCAGCCGGAAGCAGCGTTTTTACCGTGAGATTTAAACCTCTGACGGCGGGAGTGAAGACCGCTGAAGTATCCATAGCCAATAATGACAATGATGAGAACCCATATACCTTTGCAATACAGGGAACAGGGCTTGATGCTCCTGTTGTAAACAGCGGCATGGCAACAGGAATCGATGGGTTCTCGGCACAGGTGCACGGTACATTGTCGGACGGAATACTGGCGGATGTTTATGTCTACTGGGGCCGAATTAACGGCGGGACGGATCCGTCGCAGTGGAGTAATACGGGCCTTCTTTCTTCGGTAAGCCAGGGAGTACCGTTCAGTTATACATTTAACGGGCTGGATTCAGGTGCAAAATATTACTACAACTTTTGTGCTACAAATGCGGCAGGCAGCGACTGGGGCCTGTCGGGCAGTTTTACGACACTGCCGGTAGTACGCAACTTTAAGATCCATCGTGGGACGGCAGTGATACCGATCGGCTCGACAACGTTGACACTGGTAAACGGAGTGGATTATACATTGTCCACCAATGCGACGACATCCAGTGCGTTCATAAGGCTGGTGAACTCTTGCCTGACTGGCGGTGGTTCCTCGAATGGGGCGGGTGAACGCTCATGTGAACATGAGGCGTGGATAGATAACCCCGGAAATATCCTGACATCAGTGAATATAGAGAGAGGAGCACCACAATACACTAGCTATAACTGCGCGGTGAGCTGGGAGATAATCGAGTATGTGGGCGCGGCAGGCGGTGCAAACGAGATGATTGTGAGAGATCAGGTTTACATGGAGATAAGTTCGCTTGATAATACAGGCGCGGCAGTGCCCGGCATATTGGACTCAGACAGGGTTGTAGTGTTTGTCACCGGGCAAGGTGTAGTTTCAGGGTGGGACAGTTTTTATAGAGCCGCCAACACCGCCAGACTGAATACATCAAAGGAACCTGTGTTCCGGAAGGCAGACACGACCAGCATTCACCTGAGTTATGCGGTGGTGGAATTTACTGGCAGCAACTGGAAAGATGTGCAGCGTGTGGAACATACCATGGCCTCCATTGCAACTGATGAAGTTGAGCCGATAACATCCGTAGATACGACCAAAGCCTTTATGCACGTTCAGTGCCGCGGCAGCGCTGCTAATCAAATAGGCGGGCAAGCCTGGTTCAGCGCATCCGATCAACTGACGTTCAGGCAGCAGACCGGCGATTTGGGGCAGAGCCTGGTAGCGTGGATAGTGGAGAACAAGGAGTCGGATCCGGCCTATGCAATGAAAGTACAGAATGTTAAAACATCACATCCAGCAGGGACATCGCCGGAAGAATGGGCGGAAACGATCACAAGGCTTAGAATTGTGGACAGCAGTTCGATAATGGGCGAATTCTCAATAAATCCGAGGATGAACTTTATTTTGACAGGAGCTGACGAAGTCACGATTTTCAGATACCTGAGCTGGGACGAAACATTTTACACCTACAGTGTTGTGGAATGGCCCTGGGCCAGAGCGGCTGTTCCGGCCGACAGTGACGGTGACGGGTTGAGTGACGATGACGAGCTCAATATTCACTTCACGGATCCGAACAATCCCGACAGTGATGGTGACGGAATGCCTGACGGCTGGGAAGTGGACTATTCGCTTAGTCCTACAAACAGCAATGATGCATCTATTGACTCTGACGGAGACGGGATGGCGAACCTGGGTGAATATTACGGTGGTACGGCCGCGAATGATCCTGATTCGGTCTTTAAGATAATCAAGCACAGCGGGCATGACGCGAATGAGTTCGGCTCACTTGTACAGGCGCTGTCGAGCGGGGCGGACGTCAAGCTGATGTGGCTTGGCGGAACAAATGGTTCAACCAACGCGTATATAATATATCGGTCAACGAGTCTGGTTGATGGTGTATGGAGTCCGGTAACCAATTATCCGCGCACGAATGCCAGCGGCACAAATGTGTGGGTGGATACCGAAGTTTCCAATGACTGGTTGAATATATTCTATAAGATAGCTGCGCCGACGAATTAAATAACAATTTTAAGGTTTTGTTGTATGAAAGAAATATACAACGAAATGGCGATATGCTACATTATATCATATGTGGGATTTCTTACACAACAAACAGGGAGATGATTTATCGTGAACATTAGATTTGATATGTCATGGCGTGGCCGCGAAAGAATGGTTCGTTCCATTGCAATGTTCATTATCTTGGTTTGTTGCTTTTTTGTTTGCACGAGTGCGTTTGCAGCACCATCTCAGCAAACCTTTAAGGCGTTCGATAGCTGGGCTGAGCAGTATATCGCAGCCCCCGCTGATGAGCAGTCTGCTCTCGAAGCCCGGGGCATTATTCTTGCAAAATCTCGCCGTGACGCTTTAGCCGGGTTGATCCGGACAGATCCCAAAGAAGCTTTGAAGTACGCGGTGCCCATATCCACTCGCGAATTACTTCCGGACAGCATTACGGTGCTCCTCGAAGAGCGTGTTTCAGGGAAGGGAATAATTGCTCTGGTTGGCGGGGTACGTGGATCGACCGGTCAGATTCAGCGTGCGCCTTCCTATAAGGTAATCGTTAATGGTAAGACCTACATCGCACACCTCTACGGGCGCCGTGCCGGAGCAAAGTCGCGGCGCAATATGACTTTGCATGGTATTGCGCTGGACGGACACCTGGCGCTTCACGAAAGCCCGATTCGCCGCTTAGACAAGCGGGAAGCAAAGAACGCGCCAAAAGGCAAGCTTGCTGTTATCGTGAACGGAAAGAAACGGTTTCTGGATGATGAGGAGTCTTTCCGCAAACTCGAGGACGAACTTGACGCTGAACCGCCTGAGGTTCAAGGGGGACTGGGCGCCCTTCGACCGACGGAGGAAGAGGAAGAGAAGAGCAAAGGGCGCAAGCTTAAGAAGATCGGATTGAACCGAATCGGCCTCGAACGTATCAAGGAGTCTTACAGAAAAAAAGGTCGTTCGTTGCCCAAGCGGTTTAAGGGAGAAGCTCCAACTGTTGGGCAGGAACTGCAGCTTGAGCCGCTTGCAGGTGCGGGATCTGAGCCTATGCCGATTTCCGGCTTGGATGATACGGGCCAGCCGGGCACGGTGGCGCCTCCCGGTGTTGGTTCTGAATCTGCGGCTATTGAAGATCTTCCGTACGGTGTGGATAACAGTCTTCTGAAATACTGGCGAAGCATATTCAATCAGTCAGGTAACTCCTGTACCAGCGCTGGACTTATTGGCTACCAGAGCACGCATATGGTGGGGATTCTGCGTGACTGGGATGTGAGCGTAAGTAATGCCAGGAGGTTTGCACCGCTTTGGGGCTATAATATGGTCAATGGCGGCGCTAACAGCGGAAGCTCTCAGTATACCACCTGTAATATGTTACGCGATCATGGTCTATGTGCTGATGCCGACTGGTCTGGAGTCAGTGGCGTGGGTCTTCGGAAATGGGCCCATGCCGATGCTGATATCTGGCGGAGGGCGCTCGGCTATAAGATAACCTATGGTACGTTCAGTGTCTCGGGGAGCAGCTACGAAAGCGGCATACTCAGGATCAAGCAGCTACTGGCGAACGGCTATGTGTTGACCTTTGCATGTGATGTAAACGGGTTCCGTTTCATCTCTGTTTCGGATGACCCGAACACAGCGAATGATGAAGGTGTGCTTGGACAGCAGATATGTCATTACGCGGTGGAAAACTCAAGCGGTCACGTTATGACAATCGTGGGTTACAATGATGATATCTGGTGCGATGTTAATCAGAACGGTTTTGTGGATGACGGGGAGAAGGGCGCGCTCAAGTACGCTAACAGTTGGGGTACCGGTTACAAGGATGGCGGTTATGCCTGGATTTCCTACGACGCGCTGAAAGGCACCAGCGAGGTGTCCGGCTGGACTCCGCCGGCTGATCGTAAGGCAGCGTTCTGGGGTACAATCTACTGGCTTGTTCCCCGTATCGATTATACGCCGCGGATGGTTGCCGTGATGCAAGTACGGCACAAGTCGCGCAGTGACATGACGCTCAGCGTCGGCATCGGTGATCCCGGCGACACCACGCCTGACGTGACAGACTCTTTCACAGGTCTTTCACGTGATGGCGGCGCTTATGGTTTTGACGGCAATCTCGATGCAGACTTAGAGGGAAACTTTGTTTTGGACATGGAAGGGCTGAATCCTGCTCTTGATGTTAATAAACGCTATTTTTTGAATATGCAGGATTCATCATCAAGCTCGGAAACGGGTATTGTTGAGGCGTTTTGGCTGGAGGATTCAGCCGGTAATGTGCTGGCCACGGCAACCAACACGCCGCTGGTGGCCGATAATTCGACGGTGCGTGCCTGGGTGGATTTTACTTTAACAGATATTCAGGCCAGTACTGTAAGTATCGCTGCCGCTGTAGCCGATGTATATGAAGGGACCAATGCACCGGGTGTGTTTGTGGTGTCGCGTACGGGTGATCTGAGCACCAATCTCTACGTGGCGCTGGATGTAAGCGGCACCGCAACAGAAGCACAAGACTATCTGCCGTTTTCTCATATTTGCCTCATTCCAGCCGGAGAGTCATCAAATACTATCGAAGTTCTTGCCATGGATGATACAGTCACGGAAAGCGATGAGACTGTCATTGTCACCCTTCAACCCGGATTGGCCTACTCTATCGGTGGCAACAACTCGGCAACTGTTACTATCCATGAACAGCAAAGTGACTTGCCCACCCCTCCGGTGCCTGTTGTAAATGGTGTGTCCATAACCTGTGAGTATTCCGCGGCGGAGCCTGCTTCGAATGGGTTGTTTAAACTTACCAGGTATCTTGACACTAATACGCCTGTAACTGTGCATCTTCTCGTGCTGGGTACAGCCGAGTCGGGTACGGATTATACGGCTTTACCTACCAATGTGGTTTTTGCGGCGAATGAAATTGAGAAGCTGCTGCCGCTCAACGTGATCGATGATGGTGCCGCTGAAGACGTAGAGACTGTCAGTATGTACATCCTGACTAATGCGAATTATGAAATTGATAATTGGTCGGCGGAAGCGCTCATCGTGGATGATGACAACTCCTCGCCGATTGTTACCAATGCAGTAGTTTATGGTACAGAGGACATTTTGCTCGCATGGGACATCAGCACCAATACAGCCTATGATCCAGATACGACCAATCTGACCTACACCGCGCTCAGCATGCCAACAAACGGTACGTTGGGCGGCGGCATGCCGAACCTGACATATCTGCCTGACCAGAATTGGAACGGGACCGATTCCTTCCTTCTGAAAGTAAGTGACGGCTGGCTTGATACACAGGTGATATACCAGATCGTGATCGATCCGGTAAACGATCCTCCTGTCTGCACGCTTGATATACCCGACGCCAACAACGATGTATTCCTCAGCGGCAGCAATATTCCGCTTCAGGCTTTGATTACCGACATTGACACGTTGGATCCGATAACCAACATGGAGTTTCTGGTTGACGGTGCCCCTGTGACAAACGATTTATATGATGGTGATAACACCTACACCGGATCGGTATCGCTTACGCTCGATTCCTACAATGTAATGGCACGAGCCTATCTGGACGGGGGAGGGTCCATTGATTCCGCGTCTCAGACTATTCGCGTGGTGGATCCGGTCGCCGCGCCCTGGACTGCCGCGGATATAGGAACGCCAGGCTGTCCGGGTACAACAGGAATGGACGGAACGACATTCGTATCTGCCGGCGGAGGCACGATTTCCAGTACCGCGGATAAGTTCCAGTTCTGTTCGACGCCTATAAATGGTAACGGCGAAATGATCGCGCGTATTACGAGCTTCGAGAACAGCGATAACGACGCCGAGGCAGGGGTCATGTTCAGGTCTTCGTTAGATGCCGATGCCCGCTTCGTCTTTTCGCGCTTGCGGCGCTACAGGTACCGTGCCCGCCTGGAATATCGTACCAGCGATGGAGGGAGTACGGCGCAGGGAGCCGAATCCGGCAATCTTACGGCCCCGCGCTGGTTAAAGCTGGTGAAAAGTAACGACACGTTTACGGCCTACCATTCCGCTGATGGTTCAAGTTGGATCGAGACGGGTAGTATCAGTAACACGATGCCCTCAACTTTCTACGTTGGTCTTGCGGTGGCTGCCACTGTCAATGCCCAACTCTGTACTGTTGAATTTGATAATGTGACAGTAGATTTTGTGCCGGACGGCGGAGATATATCCGTTCTGGGAGTCAATGGCGCAGAGATATCCGATGGAGATGCGATACCGTCAACAGCGGACGGTACGGACTTTGGTAATGCGTTTATCGATCAGACACTGGATCAGGTATTTGTAATAACCAATAGCGGCACTCTTAACCTCAGTTTAACCGGATTGCCTGTGGTAGCAATAAACGGCGACGCAGACTTTACGGTGTTCAGTCAGCCTTCAACGCCGATTGCACCCGGTGACAGCGCGAACTTTACGGTAAGATTTGTGCCTGCCGCAATGGGAGTAAAGACCGCCGAAGTATCAATAGCCAGTGATGACTTAGATGAGAACCCATATACATTTGCAATACAGGGCGCGGGAGTGGATGCTCCTGTCGTAAGCAGCAGTGCTGCAACAGATATAGGTGGACACACAGCAACCCTGAACGGGACATTGGATGACGGAGTTGCGGCCGATGTCTATGTGTACTGGGGTACAAACGATGGAGGGGCCAATCCATCACAATGGGGGAATACGGGACTGCTTTCATCGGTAAGCGAAGGCGGATTCACTTATCCTGTCAGCGGCCTGGATGTGACCACAACGTACTACTATAATTTCTGTGCGACAAACGCGGCGGGCAGTGACTGGGCAGTATCGGACAGCTTTACGACATTGTTCGAAGCGATGAGCTTCAAAGTTCAGCGCGGTTCCTTTACAATGCCGGTAGGCGCTCTAACGGTAACGCTGACTAACGGAGCGGACTATACGCTTGAAGCCGGTTCAAACAGCTCCAATTCATTCATACGCATAGTCAACACGCGTCTTATGGGCGGCGGGCACGACAGCGGCGGCGGCGATCAGCCCATAGCAAGATGGAGCTGCAGCATAACCAATCCCGCGAACATTGCCGATTCAGTCACGTTTGCCCGGAACAATGCTTCAAGTTTCGCCAACAGGATCGCGTGGGAGCTTATAGAGTATACGGGACAATCGGGCGGCGATAATGAAATAATAGTCCGCGACCAGCGTCAGATCAGTGTCGGCGCCGGTTTACTTGCAGCTACGGGTACTTCGGTTAATGTGTCTTCAGACAGTGCAGTAGCAGTGTTTATCACCGGTCAGAGAAGCGCCAGCGATACACAGGGTGATGCACAGTATGCTCTTTATACAGCCGAATGGCTGTCGGGTTCCGATGAGCCCGCGTTTACGCGTGGCGCCGGCACGGGTGCCGGTAATATCAGTTATGCGGTGATAGAGTTTGCAGGATCGAACTGGGCGGATGTAGAACGTGTGGAACAGACGATGAGTTCAGTGGGCTCCGCGCTGACACAGCCTGTTTCTATGGGGGTGGTAAGCAACGCGTTTCTGCACGTTCAGCGTCGTTCCCTCACGGACGGACTTGATGAGATGGGTGCGGAGGTATGGATCAGCGC
>JBHORK010000083.1:0-10553 GCA_042565725.1 Verrucomicrobiota bacterium | reverse complement strand
CTTTTAGACAGGATCAACCCCGGTCATTCGACGGGGCTGGCAGGAGCTGGCGGAATTACCAATGGTTGAGTCATGCGCTCTTCAGTGGAAGCATACAGTTGAATATGTGCAGAAATCCGCAAAACAAATACCAAAAGAACGATTTATGGAAGTGAAATACGAGGATTTCATTTCAGAACCCCAAAAGATGCTCCGCGCTGTAGGCGATATGTGTGAACTTTCATGGGACAATAAAGATTTGAATAGGATAGGGGATGACCTTGAAAATCGAAATTACAAGTGGCGCGAGAAATTCAGTCCTTCCGAAATCGAAACATTGAATTCCGTTTTGGGCGATTTTCTGAAAAAGCTTGGATACGAAGTGTGACAAGATAGGGCAACTCCTTTTTCTCTTATCCTGTCAAGCCTGCCCGCCCCGTCGAATGACCGGGGTTGATCCTGTCTAAAAGGCTAAAGCAGACTTTTAACTATTTCGTTGATAGCTTGATTCACTGCTTCGCTTGCCTCAAACGCCGGCTTTCTGTTTATTTCCGCTTCACGTATCTTGTCAGCGTACGGAACAAACCCAATGACCTCAATGTCACCAAGCGATTCTTTTAAAAGCACACGATCAGATTCACTGCGAATTCTGTTGCCGATAGCATTGATTTGGTTGAGGCCGATCTCTCCCGCCATTCGTTTTATCCTTAATGCGGTTTCCACACTGCGTCGGCCAGGTTCAACAACCACCAGCAATCTGTCTATCGTTTTGATTGTCCCGCGGCTGATATGTTCTATGCCTGCTTCCATATCTAAAACCAGGGTTGTATTCTCTTCGAGAAGCAAGTGCGAGACAAGCGCTCTGACTAAAGAATTCTCAGGACAGTAACAGCCGGAACCGCCTTTCTTTACTGCGCCGGCAACCAATACTTTTATTCCATCAATATCGATAGAATATTTATCGAGTAAATCATCAACTTGCGGGTTAATTCTGAACATTCCGCCAGTCGTTCCGGGCTTAACACCAGTGCGTTCCTCAATGAGATCCTTCAACTCAACAAGCGGTCGTATAGATTCCGGGTTAGGGTAGCCCATACACGCGAGAAGGTTAGAATCCGGATCAGCGTCTATCATGATTACTTCATGGCTCGATTTATGAAGAGAATGAGCTATTAATGTGCTTATTGTTGTTTTGCCTACACCGCCTTTTCCGCTGATAGCCAGTTTCATGTCGAACTCCGTTCTTAAAAGGATTAGAAGGGGTTAGCAGGGGAGCCTTAATATTCCTTCTATCATCCTACGCCTGTTTTTGTATGTGCCGCATTTCAATTTCTTTATATATTATTACCTATTTGATTACAATTAGATTCCCTGCTATCCCTTTGGGATTTCGCGTTACAATGCAATTTTTTTTTGTAATACTTTCCGGATCGGCGGTGTTAGTTATATAGATAAGAAAGGAACACTCATCATGATCAATCGTTTTGTTCTCCTTTGTCTTGCAACGGTTCTGTTCTTCATGTCAAAAGCAGATGCTCATATCTGCGACAATGTCTGGCGGCAGTCGGATAAGCTGATTGTTAAACCTGAAATAACAGGTCTTGTCGTAAAAGATAAAGCGTCTTTCAAGGTATATATGCAAAGCAATATGGACCGGGGCATAAAAGATAATGTTCGGCTTGTCGGGCGCAGTGAGGCTTTTGATGTTAAAGTGAGCCCCAGCGCGGGACACAGAATCAAACCCGGCAAAAAGTTTGAATATGATGTCTCGCTTGCGCTGAAACCGGGAGTGCGCTCCGGCGAATACTCTCTTCGCTTCGATGCAGTGGTAGGCGATCGGACTATGCGGTCCTATACAATGGACTCGCCAAAAGGTAAAAAGTGGGCCGTGAATGAAGCCACAAAAGTTCCAATCATCAGCAAAGGTGTTCCCTCGATTGACGGTTCTTCAAAGGATCAGTGCTGGAAAACCGCGTCTATGATGCCGCCCAAATCCAATGTCGAGGGGAAAGTGCCAAAATCAAAGTTTATAGCATTGCTGACAAGCGATCAGAAGAATATGTACGCGTGTATTAATGCGCGGGGCAAGACCGGTCAAAAAGACTCAATACAGCTTCTTATTGCGCCTCCCGGTTCTAAGGACATTTATAAAGTTGTGATAACCGCTGACGGTAATTTATCAGCCTTTCTGGCTCAAGATCAGTTGGATGCTCGAAAACTTGGAATAACGTCTTCAGTCAAAGCTTCTGATAAAAGCTGGAGCGGGGAATTGAAGATTCCTGTTTCTGCTTTTGGCTCCGACGCTAAACTTGAGGGAGAGAGATGGAAGATGAATGTTATTCGTAAAAACATTCAGGGTTCGGGAGAAACAAGCTTTTGGACAGGAACAACTCAAAACTATTCAAAACTGGAAGGTTTGGGCGAGATTATATTTTCGCGCTAATCCTTTTAATGGTCCTTAATCCGGCGCTGTCTGTCGCCGAACAGAGAATCATAAGCATCCAGGAACCGTCGGAACCGGGCATGTATCGGGTTATCGGTACGTTTTATTTCAATCCGGACGTGTTAAAGTCGCCTTATCAACTGCGAATACTTTCACTGCCAGGGACCAATGTAACGGATCTTGTTTTAATTGATTCCGAAGAGTGGCCTGACGCAGGTGTGATGTATATAACCGTAGGTTTTATGGCATCAGATAACGAGTTGCGGGAAAATAAATATATTGCGGAATGGGGAGATGAGAAATTTAAATTTCACTCGCAACTGGATAGCTCATTGCCGGAACTGAAAATGGAAATGCTGGAAGAATCTGCGCAGGATGAATCTTCGCTTTCTATTGGCACAATGGTAATCAAAGTACGTAAACATCCTGAAATATACTATTACTGGTATTTGCTTCCTATAGGAGCAATAATAGCCATCCTTTTATATCGAAGATTCAGGTACTTCAATAAGTAGCCGCTCATGAATTTTTCATCAATCAATTTCTGGCGCAGACTTTCGCAGATTGCGTTCTTTATTCTACTGGTCTATTCAGGCTTCATTTTTGCCGGCTCGATGTCCGGAGATGATGAGACAGAAACAGAAACACAGACCGAAACTACCGTCCAGGACAACGTGCTTTTTACAGAGGGAGAGCCTGCCTTGATAAATGTTTATACTCCCAGCGCTCCATGTTTTTTTGTTAAGGGACGAAGATTTGTCAGCGCCTGCAACGTGTATTTGATTTCAGATGCTCTGGCAAAGCAGACAAAAATGAGCGCGGTACTTCCTGCTGTCCTGATATTTGTTCTGTTGTCTTTTCTTCTAGGCAGATGGTGGTGTGGATGGGTATGCCCGCTCGGATCCATGGGCGATGCTTTTGACGCTTTGCGGCGGAGATTGAGAATGCGTCACGCGAAATATTCTCAAAAAACAAAGACTGGTTTGCGCGCGTCATCATACGCGACTTTCTTCGCGACGGGAGGTATATCTTTCCTGATCGGCTTAAAACCATTCCGATGGCTTCAGCAGTATCTCTATCTGCCATTCTGTGAAATTTGCCCGGCACGCCTTGCGTGTCCTGTTCTCGCGGGCGGATCACCATCGTTTATAGGTAGTTTTGCTACCATTCCGCATTGTGTGTTTACATTCTTGATGTATGGTCTGCTTGCGTTTTTTGTTTTCGGGTTTCTTGCTGCACGGCGGATGTGGTGTCATTTCTGTCCCATGGGACTGGCAACATCATGGTTTAACCGGGGCGCGGCCCTGGAAATTGCCAAAGACAGTGTAAGATGTAACCGATGTGGAGCTTGTGTTGAAGCGTGCCCCATGTTATGTGATCATATTATAGATAAGAATCGTCTTCCGCACACAACGCAGAATATAGGAATACAACAGGAAAAAGAATTGATTAATCGACATGATTGCATATTCTGCCTTCGCTGCGTGGAGCAATGCCCGAAGGAAAAATGTCTGAGCTTGAGCTTCTTCGGCTGGAAGTTCGTGGGATCACGTCTAAGACCTATGAGCCACATCAAGGAGAAATCGCATTGAGTAAAAAAGATATACCAAGAGAATTTGACGATCGCTATCGCTCACGCAGAGAAAAGCAGAACGCGAAGCGCGTTATTGATGAATTAAGCGGTCTTGAACAGGATCAGTTGAAGAACCTGCGGGCAATATCAGGCCGTCCTGATGCCATGCGCTATTTTGAAGATATCCTGAGCGCTGATAAGCGACAGAAACAGATCGCAGATTCCGGCGTTAAAGTCATTGGGGTATATTGTAATTTTGCGCCCGAGGAACTGATCCATGCCGCGGGGGCGGCATGTGTAAGACTGTGTTCAGGATTGCCGTCGTCAGCTTCTTTTGCGGAGGAGATATTGCCCAGAGACGTGTGTCCCATAGTAAAATCATGCTTTGGAACACTGGTTGGCGGAGTGGGCATTACCGCGAAGTGTGATGCTGTGATTGTGCCTGCGAGTTGTGATGGCAAACGCAAACTCGCGGCGGTAATGAACGACTATGTGGATGTCTGGACCGTGGATCTGCCGTTCAGGCGGGATTATGCTTATGACATGTCTAAGTGGGTAGAGGAGACAAGAATTATTCGCGCCAGGATAGAAGACGTCACCGGCAAAAGGATAAAGTTTAAAGACTTACAGAAAAGCATAAAGATTTATCATAGACGCACGGAGGTATTTCGTGAGCTGACCAAATTGAGAGAAAGATATCCTCACATACTGAGTGGACGCGACATGATGCTCGTGACAAACAGTTCATTTATCGACAGTGTCGAGAATTGGACTGCGGCCGTTGAGTTGTTAATCAGGGAATTGAAGAATATGGCAGAAAAACAGCCGTCTGTTCCTTCTGGTTTTCTGCCGGTTGTTCTGACTGGATCACCTGTTATGTGGCCGAACTGGAAGGTGCTGAATATTCTTGAAGAAGCCGGCATTTCTGTGGTCGCCGATACACTGTGTTCCGGCACTCAACGGCTTTATGATCCTGTCCAGGTTGATGAATGGACGGAGGAAGGAATGATCAGGGCGCTTGCACTGAGATATTTTTCCGCGAGCCTATGTCCCTGTTTTACTGATTCGGCGGATATGATCGATAGGGTCCTTGAGCTTGCGCAGGATTACCGTGCCTGTGGCATTGTCTCTCATAATCTCAGGCTTTGTCAGCTTATTGATATGGATACAGTCAGGTTGAGAAACGTGTTACGAGGCAAAAGCATTCCATTCCTGAGTATACATACAGACCTGGCTATGGAAGACCGGGAACAGATCAAAACCAGGGTCGAAGCTTTTATCGAAATGGTACAGAGCGGAGTCTAGTCCAAGGTTAGTGTGAATTCGCAAAGCGAGATGCGAAATACGTTTAACGAGATACGAAAACATGATTACAGCAGGTATAGATATAGGTTCGGTAGCGACAAAGGCTGTTGTACTGGATAACGACAAGGTGTTGGGCAAAGCTGTTGTAAAAAGCCAGATGGACCAACAGGCAACGGCGGAAACAGTGCTCTCTGAAAGCCTTTCTCAGGCGCAAATCGGACGCGAGGAAGTCAAAGCTATAGCTACAACAGGTTATGGACGACGCGCGATCGGGTTCGGTGATAAGGTCATAACAGAAATCTCAGCCGGCGCGATGGGTGCTTTCTTTCTGGGCGCGCCATGGGGCAAGCCCAGAATTGTGGCTGATCTGGGTGGACAGGATACAAAGGTTGTTTTACTGGAGAATGATGGTTCAATGGCGGATTTCAGGATGAACGATAAATGCGCCGCGGGAACAGGCAGATTTCTTGAGGTCATGGCCGGGGTGCTTGGTGTATCGCTTGATGAATTGGGAGATATGTCTCTGCGTTCAAAAGAGCCCGCCACAATTAATTCTACGTGTACGGTTTTTGCTGAAAGTGAAGTAATATCACTCATAGCCTCAGGGACAGCCAAGGAAGATATTATAGCAGGCCTTCATAATTCTGTGGCTTCACGGATGGTAGCCATGCTTCGCCAGATGGGCGACCATGACGTCTTCTTTATGGGCGGCGGGTCAAACAATAAAGGTGTATGCAAGGCCCTGGAAGATCTGATCAGTCGACAGTTGTATGTTCCTCCTGATCCTCAGTTCGTTGTGGCGCTAGGTGCCGCTCTTTTAGCCCGATGAAACTTTCTATCACATTTTGGCGAAGAACGGCGCAGGCCCTTTTCTTTGTGCTGTTTGTCTATGGCGCGTTAATATTTCGAACAGAACTCCATCTTGGCAGTGTTATTCCGAAAATCGATCCGCCTGACGGTATGCCGTCCACAACACGATTTGACAAAAACTCTATTCTCTGGGCGTCAGATGATGCGCCTGTAATTGATGCGTACCCGCCGGGCGCGACATGCAGATTCAATCCCAAAGGCGGGTTGGTCAAGGCGTGTATTGTGCATATGGTATCCGAGAACCTTACATGGCGTACAAAAATTGCTTATGTGCTTCCCGCCCTTATCGTTTTCATAGTGGCCGCGTTTGCGCTGGGCAGATGGTGGTGCGGATGGGTATGCCCGCTCGGAACTGTGGGAGATGTGCTGACCTTTGCGCGGCGCAGGCTCAAATTTCATTACATTGAGTTCAGTTCAAGTTTGAAAAAGACACTCAGAGGAACAAGTAATTTCCTTCTATGGGGAGGGTGGGGGATTTCATACCTGATAGGATTTAAATCTTTTGAGAATATACGATGTCATCTTTTCCTTCCCTATTGTCAGGTGTGTCCCGCCCGACTGATTTGTCCGGTGTTCGGTCTGCAGATGCCGGGCTGGCGTGACTTCAGTAATATATTTACCGGCGTTTTTACGGTTCTGGCGTGGATAACGCTTGTTCTGTTTCTGGCGGCTTTTGTGCTGGGCAGACGCGTCTGGTGCAGGGTCTGTCCTATTGGGCTGGTTACTTCATGGTTCAATCGCGGCGCTCTTCTTGAACTGAAAAAAAATCCTCAAAACTGCAATCGCTGCGGCGCGTGCGCGGATGCCTGTCCTATGGCCAACACACATGTGCGGGATGAAAAGAAAGAACGAATGAATCATCCGGACTGTATATTCTGTCTGCGCTGTATCGAACAGTGCCCGAACGAGAAATGTCTGAGTTTACGAATGCCTGGACTTACGTTGACCGAATCTTCACTCAAGTAAGACGTGAAGCGTATATCGTATCTCGCCGCTTCACCGCGTCCCCGTGTCACCGTTTCCTTCTATCATCCCTTGCCATCTCTTCCTGTCCTCTATAATATCTTCTCATGCAAGTGAAGATCATATCATCCGGCGACAACTATATTTACCTTATTATTACGGGCAACACTGCCGCTGTGGTTGATCCCGGCAGTGCGCGGTCAGTGCTCAGTGCGGTACGGAAGTTTGATGTTGAAATATCACATGTATTGATAACACATAACCATTTTGATCATACTGGCGGATGCAGGGAGATTAAGGCCAAAACCGACTGTTCTATTGTGGGGCCGGGACCATCGCATGATAGGGCTGTTAGTGATGGAGATATAGTTGCAGTTGGTGACTGTAATGTAAAAGTAATTGCTGTGCCCGGTCATACTCATAACGATGTCGCGTATTATGTATCGGCAGAAAAGATGCTGTTCACTGGTGATACCCTGTTTGCCGGTGGCTGCGGCCGGTTATTTGGAGGCAATGCTGACGGAATGTGGAATTCGCTTAAGAAGATCATGTCTCTGTCGGATGAAACCCTTATTTACTGTGGACATGACTACGCACTGGAAAATCTTGAGTTCGCGGCCCATTTGGAGCCTGATAACCTGGAAGTTCTGAAGCGTCTTGAAGATGTCAGGCAACAGGGCAGGGCAGACAGCCCAACGGTTCCTTCCAGCCTTAAGCTTGAAAAGGCGACCAATCCCTTTCTGCGAGCCGACACCGAAGCAATGAAAAAAGCCATTGGCAAGCCAAACGCTTCGCCCTCAGAAGTCTTCGCTGAAATCCGCCGCCGCAAAGACCAATGGTGATTCTTAAGAACGGTTATCGTTGAACGGCTGCCGGCCGCTTGCCGCGTCCTTTGCGGAAGAGATCGGAGAAAGGCCCAGGCTATGATCGTGCGAGCACCGCTATCCCGACCAGTTTGAATACTGCATGAGCCAGATTATTCCTCATACCATCCGTCAAATCCCCAAGGCCAGCGTCGATCAATCCCCCCAACAGTCAATAGGGCTGACCACGTCGAATTCACTTTTGTCCATAACATGGGTGTAGATCATCGTCGTCTTCACATTCTTATGACCGAGTAGTTCTTGGACCGTTCTGATATTGTAGCCCTGCTCCAAGAGCCTAGTGGCAAAACTGTGTCGAAACGTATGTGGCGATACACGCTTTCGGACCCCAGCCACACTAGTGGCTTCCCTTACGGCCTTTCTCAGGATATCAGGTAAGACGTGCCAACGACCCCGTTCACCCGTTTCCTTATTTCGAAATAGAGTCTTGGCTGGGAAAACGTACTGCCACATAAACTTCTTGCTGTCAGCTTTGAGCTTTCGGCCAAGAGCATAGGGCATCACAACAGACCCCCAACCATCGGCCAAGTCCTGATCGTGAACCCGCTTGACCCGTCGAAGATGATCATCCAGTTTCTGCTTCAGTCGCGCAGGCATGATTGTAAATCGGTCCTTCTTGCCCTTCCCATCGACAACGAAAATCCTATTGGCTTCAAAGTCCAGATGTGTCACACGCAATGACAGGCATTCATTAACCCGCAATCCTGCACCATAGAGAAGGCCAGCCATTAGCCCAGTAACGCCAGTCATCTGAGAAAGCACGACTTTACCCTCTTTCGCGGTCAAAACAACGGGGACACGTTCTCGCGTGCGGGCACGGGAAGCGTTGATCTCGCTGCCCAGCTCAATATCAAGTACATGCCGGTACAAGAATAGCACTGCGTTGAAAGCCTGGTTCTGACTGGATGCGGAAAGATTGCGATTACAGGCCAAATGGGTGAGAAATGCCTCGACCTCTGGCTTTCCGAGTGTAGCGGGGTGCTGCGTCCCGTGATAGCGGATGTAATCAAGTATCCAATAGCGATAGGTCTTTTGCGTACTGACCGCATAGTGTCTTGTTTCCATCATCTCTTTGACACGAACCATGAGTTTCTTGGGCTTGGCTGACATAACCTGACTCCTTTGCTAAGCCGATGGCTGCCTCGAAAGTATTCCGAAACATGTTTGACCATTGGTGCAGCACGTATTATAATTTGGCCGTGTTATCGCACGTTTGAGAACGAATACAGCTTGGAGTGGCATGTGGGACACGGAGTGAAGAGTAAGAACACTTTACCAGCCAAATCGGCAGGATAACGAGATAGCGTTTACCTCCCATATGGCAGGCATAACGAGAAAAAAACAGTTTTACCTCCAGATTTGGAAGGATAACGAGATACGTTGACTAAGTAGTTATGATTAAAAAATTAACAATGTGGAATTTGACAATATGCTTCCTTGTGCTAGCAGGATGCAGCCCGAAGGTTGGAGTTCCTCCTGGCGATGGTGAACTGGCCAAGTTCGAGATACCGAGTGACATTTTCGATTCCGAACAGAAAGAAATAGACTGGCTCTTTTTTGGGTCTCCTGAATTCCAAACGCGAAGTGTCAGAATACAAATTGGAAAAACAACAGTTTATCGAAACAAAATGCCTCCCGCATCTGGAATTCCCGATATCAGAATAGCAAGAACTAGGCTAAGCCCAGGTCTACACACCGTAATCGTTGAGGATCTAGAATCACGAGAAAGCATTCAGACAAACCTGACGTCGGGTATAACAGAACAAATTGAAATCAGGTTTGACCCATTAAGTGTTGGAGTGTCATCGAATTGGATTGGATACTTATAAGAAGATCATAACAAAGCCTTCCACAAGTATTTCTGAAAGCCGCGCTTTCAGAAAACTGTGAAGGCAGTCGTTGTGTCACGGATATGAAGAGAAGAACACCATCTCGAAAGATCTCCACGCGAGACGGGCTCATCTACATAGCCACCGCCTCCCTTTCCATTGGTGGATACCTTGTCTATCGGGAGGTCCTTAATGATGGGCAGGACAACAACCTGATCTTCGTGGCGTTCATCGCGGGAGGCATCGGCATCTGCGTGACACTGCAGGCCCTCCTGAAACCCTCTGCGGCCAACCCAGAAGACGGAAAGAGGACAATGACACAACAAGACAATTGACCTTATTGTCGCATACGCGCCAAAAGGTCATTGTCGACGTTCTGTTTAAGGAAAACATGAAAAACGAGAAATCAAAATCCTCATTAATCAAGTCTATCTTTTCATCAGCAGTTTGTCTGGCATCATTACTCTTTGCGGGAATCACAAGCCCTATGTTTAATGCAATTTCTAAAGACTTCGGTGTTAACCCTGATCTATGGCGCATTAAATTTATCCAAGTTATACACTGGCAATGGACAGCCCCCTTTGCTCTAATTATCAGTTACTTTTTAATTTCAGGATCAAGACGTTGGTCCGCAAAAACTAATTTTACAGCCAATGTCCTAACTATAGTTTTTTCACTATTACTATTCCTGAGCCTTGTTTATATAT
>JBHORK010000082.1:0-10911 GCA_042565725.1 Verrucomicrobiota bacterium | reverse complement strand
CGAACGTGTGGATTGATGCGGATGCCAGTAATCACTGGCCTAATATATTTTATAAAATAACGGCGCCTACGAATTAGAGTCAGCGAGTAATGCTCGCTGACTTGGTTACTTGCCCGCAGTGCTACCCGCCTGCAGCGTAGCAGGCGGGTCGGTCATTGGCTTGCCGCGGCGTAGTTCCGAAGGGACGAAGCCGGGTTAATGGGGGACGTTTTAAAGATTGTAGTAGACGGCTTTGACGTCGATAATGGCGTATTAAATAAACATGAGAGCAGGCAGGAGTTAGGAAAGAATGTTGCTGAATATGATAAAGAAAATATTTATGGCGTTATTTTTTGCCAGTATATCTGTATCCGTGTATGCGGATGTTTCTCTCCATGGTTTATTTTCGGATGGCGCGATTTTACAGAGGAATACGCAGGTTCCTGTCTGGGGTACAGCGTCTTCGCTTGAGAGTGTGTCTGTCAGTTTTGCTGGACAGGTCACAAATACGATCGCTGACACGAATGGATATTGGCGAGTAGACCTGAACCCGATGACCGCGAATGCGACAGGCCGTGTTATGACTGTAACAGGATCAACAAATGTGGTTACTGTAACAAATGTTCTTGTTGGTGAGGTATGGGTTTTCAGTGGTCAGTCAAATATGGGACACAGAGGCTCGACTAATGAGACATGGGTTAACAGTATGACTATTCGGCCGGATCCAATATCGATGCCACAGGCCAGGACAATTATTATCGGTCATGTTGAGGTTGCAACTCCATACGATGTGCTCAACCCCAACCCAAATCTAACTGTAATAGGTACATGGGAAGAATGTATTTATGGGGAAGGCACTACTGTGCCAATGCATTTCCCCAGGGCGTTGTCTAAAAATTTGAATGATATTCCTGTTGGCGGTATACAGTTCGGTAAAGGAAATCGCAACATTGGTTCATTTATACCTGAGGCGGAGTTTCTGGCCAGACCTGCATTATTTGAGCGTTATCAAACACTTACAAATAACTTGGCTGATGAGAGAGCTGAGGTTGAGGCTACGGGTGATCCGGATGCCGTGGAAGCTATGCGCTATGGTTGGCCGGGAATTTTGTATGCGGGCGGTATTGAAAACATTATTCCTTATGCGATAAATGGAGTATGCTGGTGGCAAGGCGAGAATAATACGGGTGATATTGGTTTCTATCACATTTTACAGGAGGCTATGGTTGACGGGTGGCGAACCAGGTGGAATAGAGACTTTGCGTTTATTTATACTCAAATAGAAACAATCCCCCCAGCGTTCGGATTTCCCCAGGATATGGAGATAGGTTTGCAGTTCGATGATTCATCAAGTCCTAAACTTGCTTTTGTTGACACACAACGGCGTTACATGGCACTGGATACTAATTCCGCTATGATCTGTGCCGTTGATTTGGGTGATCAAATTCATCCTTCTACAAAACCGGATATTGCCGCCCGGCATGTGTTGGCAGCTATGGGTCATGTCTATAATATGCCTGTAGAATACAGTGGCCCTGCTATCACAAACGTTGTTCAGGATCAGGGCTACATGCGTCTCTACTTCGATCATGCAGACGGAATGAAGGGGACAAAGGGAATGAATTTAACTGTTGAGGAAGGCGCGGATGATTATACACTTGGGCAGGATGGCGTAATTATCAAACGATATCAGACAAAAAACGAAACGTTTCTGATTATTCAGGATGATCCAACTGCTCTGCCGCGAGGATTCTTTATTGTCGATACCAATGGAGTTTTTCATGAGCCTATAATTGAGATGTCAAACAATGTTGTCAGTCTGGAAATACCAGGCGGTATGTGGGTTGATGCTGTTGCAGGCGGCGGGACCATGAAACAAGACTATGAGCCTTATCTCCCGAATATCTATAATGCCAGCAACTTACCTATTGTCGCTTTTATCGAGACAAACTTTGTGTATGTTCCGCCATTACAGGCACCTCCGGTTGCTAAGCCGGACAGCTATACAACAAGCGAGAATATTTCTCTTGTTGTGCCCGATTCCGGCTTCCTTTCTAATGACTGGGACGTTAATGGAGACTTTTTCTCCGCTGATCTTATTCAAAACGTTACCAACGGCACTTTATTGTTCAGCACTAACGGCGGATTTACATATACGCCGTCCAACAATTTTGTCGGTATGGACACATTCACATACCGCTGTTTTGACGGTGCATACGGCAATACGACCACTGTGTCAATTGCGGTGACGGAAAACATTCCTCCCGTATCAAGTAACGACGCCTATATCGTGAATCACGATACTTTGTTGAATATTGATGTCCCAGGCGTTCTCGGTAACGACTGGGATGCTGACGCCGGCAGCATCCTGCGGTCTTACGTATTTGATGATACTACAAACGCTGTGTTGAATCTTGATACCAATGGTTCGTTTACCTATATGCCGTCAAATGGATATGTGGGGGTAGACAGCTTTACGTACCGAGCCTATGATGGAACGGATTACGGCAATACGGTTACCGCCCAGGTAACAGTGCTGCCTGATCTCCCGCCGACTGCCAATGATGATTCTTTCCAGGTGATGCTTGTCGCGTCTAGGGACATACCAGTGTCGCAGGGAGTATTGATAAATGATACCGATCCTAATCTGGATACTTTATTTGCAGAAAAGGTTACGGATCCGGGCAAGGGCGTTGTCACACTCAATCCTGATGGATCATTCACTTATACCTCATCCGAGGAATTTCCTCATACTGACAGCTTTACCTATCGGGTTTATGACGGCGGTTTGTATAGCGCGCCTGCTACTGTTTATCTTGATGTTCTGGCGTTTGAATCTCAACAATTCAAGATTCAGCGAGGTGAGTTTTCACTTGATTCCGAAAACTCTTTAACGTTGGTCAATGGAGTGGATTACACACTTTCAACCAATACAACGATATCAAATGCGTTTATCAGGACAGTAAATTCACACAACAGCTCGGAAGGTATAAACGGAACTAAAACGCTGTCTACTTTTGTTTGGGTAGATAATCCGACAAATATTCTTACATCGGTTGATTTCAGGCGTTCTTACGCAAACCATGGGGCCAGGGTGTCGTGGGAAATTATTGAATATGTAGGGCTTCCGGGCGGGCCCGATGAAATAATTGTTCGTGATCAGGTCAATCTTGAACTGCCTGCTCGCCAATTGGTTAATACAGGCGCGGTGGTTAACAGTATTTTTGATACCAACAGGGTGATTGTATTTATTACAGGTCAGTCAGAGAAAAGAGATAACATGCCTGAATGTGCAAGGAATACGGCGGTTCTGAATGCTGATAAACAACCGGTATTTACAAAGATAGTAGATGTTAGTGGAGGAAACCTCAGCTATGCCGTAGTGGAATTTACCGGAATCAACTGGAGTGATGTGCAGAGAGTTGAACATGCTATGGTTGCACTGGATACGGATGAGACAGAACCTATAACAGCCGTAAATACGAACAGAGCATTTATGCATGTACAGGGAAGAACCGATTCAAAGCATGTACAGGGCGCTCAGGTATGGTTGAATTCAACCAATGTTACATTCCGCCGTGATGATGCAGGTTTGGCAGGCTTGACATTGGTGGCATGGGTAGTGGAGAACAGCGAAACCAATTCGTCGGGGGCGATGAAAGTTCAGCATATTCGGAATGAGCGGGCGCAGGGCGCCGGACCCGAGCCTGATATCTGGACGCAATCGGTAAGCACGGTCAGCTCAACTGATAATTCTTCTATAATGGGGCAGACCGCTAACACACCTTACAATTATATGCAGACATATCCAAACTTCAGTCTTACCGCTGCGGATGAGGTCAGTATCTACAGGCGAAACACCAATGGTACTACATACTATACGTTCAGCGTGGTAGAATGGCCGCAGTTCCCTACTCCTATGGTGCCCGAAATAAGAGTCTTCTGGTCCGGAGTGGAAATACAGGAAGGGGATAATACTCCGAGCCTTTCTGACGGCACGGATTTTGGAGAATTAATTTTCAGTGATGCTCCTGTAACAAATATATTCAGTATAACAAATTCAGGAGTTGCGGATTTGCTTTTAACAAATAATCCCGCAGTGACTATTTCAGGCGACACCAACTTTTTTACGTTGGTATCGGATGCAGCTGATACAAATATTGCTGTAGGTGAAAGTACGGTATTTGCGATAGAGTATGATCCTTCAATAGCCGGATTCCGTACCGGATTGGTGTCAATAGCAAATAATGATCCGAACGACAACCCGTATAGGTTTGCAATACAGGGGTCAAGTGTTAACGCAGCGGCGGTCAATAATAGTGCGGTGACGGATATTAAAACATCGCAGGTGACTCTTAATGGGGTATTGGTTGCGGGAGTCGAGGCAGATATATATGTCTACTGGGGAACAACGCCGGGCGGGACAGATCCAGCTGCCTGGGGGAATACAGGAGTTGTTTCATCTGTGGTCGAAGGGCCATTCAGTTATCTGCCTGCCGGGCTGAACCCTGGAACCACGTACCATTACATTTACTACGCTACAAACATAGCGGGTGTTAACTGGTCATCATCGGACAGCTTTACGACGCTGCCAATGACGAGAGATTTTGTAGTGCACAGTGGCACATTTACGATGGCTAGTAACGGTCCTACAATGGTGACGCTGACCAACGGATACCAGTATACGCTGTCGACAAATTCGACGATGTCGAACGCGTTTATCAGGACGGTAAATTCGCATAACAGCGCGGAGGGCATTGGAACTGCTGATACAAGAAATACTCTGGTCTGGATAGAAAATCCTGAGAACCTTCTTACATCTGTGGATATAAAACGTTTATCGTCTGCCAAAGGCGGAGTGGACGTGTCCTGGGAGATAATAGAGTACGTGGGTGAGTCAGGCGGCGCCAACGAGCTGATAGTCCGTGATCAGGGATACCTCTTTAGGTCGGCAGGGCAATTGACTGTCACCGGAGCGGTATGCAGCAGTATATCTGATACCAACAGGGTCATGGTATTTGTTACAGGTCAGTCGGAAAACAAAAAAAACGTGCCGGAGGCAGCCCGGAATACAGCTGAGTTGAATTCCGCTAAACAGCCGGTATTTACCTCAAGGATAAATTCAAACGGATCCCGGCTGAGTTATGCGATAGTGGAATTTACTGGAGCCAACTGGAGTGATGTGCAGCGTGTGGAACATGCTATGATTGCGCAGGCTGTTGAGGAAACAGAACCTGTAACGACAGTCAATACGAACAGCGCATTTATGCATGTACAGGGCAGAACTTCCCGCAAAGATAGACAAGGCGCTCAGGTATGGTTGAATTCAACTAATGTTACATTCTTCTGTAATGATGTCGATCCGACAAACCTGATATTGACGGTATGGATAGTGGAAAACTTTGAAACTGATCCGTCAGCGGCGATGAAGGTGCAGCATATACGTAATACACGGGCAGCAGGCGGAAGCGCGCCTGAGACCTGGACAGAACCGATAAGCGCGGTTACGGCAATGGATAACAGTTCGATAATGGGGCAAACGGCAAATACACCGGCCGGTAAACAGACATATCCGAATTTCAGGCTAACCGCCTTGGATGAGGTCAGTATCTACAGGCGAAACACCGAAGGTATTACATACTATGCCTTCAGTGTGGTCGAATGGCCTAAGGCAGTGGGAGGCGGAGATGGACCTGCGGACAGTGACGGGGACGGTATGCCGGATATATGGGAAGCTTTATATGGGCTTAATTCCACAAGCAATGACGCATCTGCAGATGCTGACGGTGATGGATTGTCGAACCTGAACGAGTATTACGCTGGTACGGCGCCGGACGATACGAATTCGATATTCAAGATAATCAAACACAGCGGGCATGATGCGAATGAGTTCGGCTCACTTATACAGGCATTGTCGAGTGATGCGGAAATCAAGCTCATGTGGCTTGGCGGAACCAATGGTTCAACCAATGATTACATAATATACCGTTCAACGAGCCTTGTGGATGGTGCATGGGGTCAGGCAACCAATTATCCGCGCACGAATGCCAGCGGCACGAATGTGTGGGTGGATACTGAAGTTTCCAATGACTGGTTGAATATATTCTATAAGATAACTGCGCCGACAGATTAGGATACATTACTGATCACTACTGTCCGGTTAAATATAATAGGAACTCATGAGGAGGCGCATATACCTCAAAATGATCGACAATTCCATGAATCAGCTCCTCTTCAGTGTTCTGCTTGAGTTTAAATCGTCGACACTGAAAAACTATTTAACTCATTTATTTGTAGATAGAAGAGGAGAAATAAAGGGCCTATAAATTGCAAGGATATAGAGGGATCGGGAGAGTTTTCTTGCAAATTCCAGGAATATAAGAAGACAAATCGGTAGTATTATATAAAAATGAAATGAGTTAAATATAGCCTATTTTCCGCCGTCTGCTTTGTTGTAGCGACTTGGAAATAGTAACTATGTCCGGCATCGCTACGCCGCGCAGACGGCGAAACTAGGCTTTTTCAGTAACGACTAAATCGATGCATCTTGTTGTTTTTCATAAACCATTCACCATCAACCATAAACCATTCACTGCTGTTCGGTAAACCGGACAGCAGTGATTACTTATATAATGTCATGCAGGCTGGAGAGGGGTATTGCTTTAATATTTGCGCCAATGGATTTTATAGGTGTTTTCGATTTTCCCGTGGGATGGATGATATAGGACGTTGTATTGTATTTTTTTATATTCTTTTTTAACTTCTGTATGTTTTCACCCATGCTCGGGCGTAAAGTTTTAGACGTTTTGGCTTCAAGTAAAGTAATTGCATTTTCCCTGTGGTGAATAAGAAAGTCCACTTCAAGTCCGAATCGGTCACGAAAGTAATAAAGGGATCTTTTATGACCATTATTTGTTTGGTGCTTGATAATTTCCGATGCAATGAAGTTTTCGAATAAAGGCCCGTAAAACGGAGAGCGTTTCAATTCCGCTTCTGATTGTATTCCGAGTAGATGGCAGGCAAGGCCGGTATCTGTTAGAAATAATTTAGATGATTTAATCAGTCGTTTCCCGAAATTTTCGAAAAATGGTGGAATTAGAATTATCTGACCCGTTATTTCAAGAATATTTAACCATTCTGTTACCGTTGGAACAGAGACGCCTAAAGAAACTGCAATATCGCTCCTGTTGATCATTTGGCCGACACGTGAGGTTGTCAGAGATAGAAATCGTCTGAATGTTGAAAGGTCGCGGATGGAGCTTATGGATCTAATATCACGCTCAAGGTAGGTTTGAATATAAGAGCGAAACCATATGTTATGCGATGAAGGACGCTCCAGTATTTCCGGAAAACCTCCCTTGAATAGAGAGACCTTTTTTGTTTCGTCCAAAGAGAATGGAAATAATTGAAATGTAGCAGCCCGACCGGCCATTGATTCCGTGACACCCCGCATCAGGGGCGCTTCCTGAGAACCGGTGATCATCCATTGTCCTTTTTTTCGAGGTTGATTATCTATGATAGAACGGAGATAATTTAATATTTCCGGTACATTTTGTATTTCATCCAATATGGCGGGCGGCCTTATTTCATCCAGAAACGATCTTGGATCATGTTTGATGCGAGCAACAACGTCAGGGGACTCAATCAGGTAATATTCAGCGTTTGGGAAGAGTTTTTGCAATAATGTTGTTTTGCCTGAACGTCGAGGTCCGGTAAGGATCAATGCGGGGAAAGTTCCGGCACTTCTAATGATCTTTTTTTCCAGTTTGCGGTTGATGTATTTCATGTGACAAATTTAAAGTAATATCTTAGAATTGTCAACAATTGTTTTAAGAAAAATTATTAGGGGTAATACGCAGTCTGTTTTATAAAAGGTCGATTTCAGGCTTTTTGCCGATTTATTGTAAAATATGCAATCAATATCTTTAGGCTTGGATAGTAATCTTGTATACATAGTTGGCATTATTACCGTAAGAATGACAACTGTTAAGATGTTATCTCAAAAATGTATGGATTAATACCGAGCCGCAAGCATTAATATCAAGAATGATTCCCAATATCAGTCTGTTTGCTCCTAATATCACGCCAATATCATGATATATGGTCCAAATATTACGCTTAAACTCCGAAATTCGGCAAAAATAGGATTGCCCTCAATTTTTCGCGGAAATCTCTTAGTAAGAAGTATTTTTTCAGTATCACATGATACTATAAATATGTAATAAATCTGTAATGAAACAGTTGTTTAAAGGCATTTATTAAATGTATAAAAGAGAGAGATAGCTATGAAGAATCAGGAAAAAAATCTCATAATAAAAGTTAGAAATGGAGACATGAAAGCTTATGAGAAATTGATGGATATCCATGTTAATAAGCTCAGGTCTTTTGTTGCCTACCGTGTGCCTGCGCAGCATCTTGTTAATGAAATAGCTCATGAGACTTTTGTTTTCGCCTTTGAAAAGATGGACAGGTTTAGGCCAGATGCCAGTTTCGGGGCATGGCTTCGAAGTATTGCGTTCAATAAAATACGCGAATCACTTCGCGATTTCGCCAGGGAACAGCGCTATAAACGAGAATATTTATCCGAGTTGATCGCGCATTCAACCCTGAATGACATTCCTTCTCCAGACTCCCCGATGGTAGAGCATCTTAAAAGCTGTGTACAGGAACTGCCCGACCATTTGCGGGAATTAGTTAATCTTAAGTATCACTTTACTTTTTCCGGTTCTGAAATAGCCCAAAAACTGGACCGAAGTATTTCGTGGGTTCGGACATCACTGTTTCGAATTCGAAAGGCGCTCAGAAAATGCATAGAAAGAAAAATAATGCAGGAGGCTTCATAATGAACGAGAATAAAATCGAAGCATATCTTGCCGCTGAGTTAAACACAGAAGAACTTCTGGAATTGGAAAAAGAGATAAGCGCCGATTCGGAGTTATATCAGGAGTTTATCTCTCAGTTCCGTATAGATCATGCTTTAAACGTTATGCTTAGCGATGGGCACGAAGACCGAAGTGTTACTAAATCCGTTTTAACTGTATTGGGCTTTGGTTCTAAGAAGGATTTTAAGAAAAGTGTGGTTAACACTATTAAAATCAGACGTGGCGCTATGTCTTCTATAACCAGCGCAAAATCCGGTGCGGCAGCACGGCGTCCCTCAAAAAGAAGAGTCTGGAGAGTTGCTATGGCAGCAGCCGCAACCATAGCGCTTGTTTTTGGCGGAATCCGGGGCATGCAAAGATATCGCAGCTCTGTTTTGGGAATAGCATCCTTTGAGAAGACAACCGACGGCGTAATGGTCTTACGGCAGGACCGTAAATTCAGGGCCGTAAAGAATATGGTTATCCAGAATGGCGACGTGATCCAAACAGTGTCCAAAGCCGGGGGAATGATGCGATATCGTGACGGCTCCATCCTGACTGTTAAACCAGACAGCAGTCTGACTCTTTCCTTGAAGGGTAAAGCGAAGCAGGTAGCGCTTCGCCAAGGCGGTATTGAGGCAGATGTTGTAAAACAGTCGAGAAGATCCCCCATGCTTTTTGTTACCAGGCACGCGGAGATCCGGATCCTGGGAACGAAAATAAATCTTAATTCGGTAAAAGGGCGAACGGATGTTGCGACGATCAGTGGAAAAGTTCGTGTCAAAAACAGAAGGAGCGAGGCCGAGGAAACTATATCCGCAGGACAGACTGCCGAGGTATTTATTGGGTCTGACGAAATTGGTGTTGATGTCTATAAGAAAGACCCGTCATTAATCGGATGGTGGCGATTTGATGAGCTTGAAGGTTCACGGTCCATGGATAGTTCCGGGCATGGGTTTCATGGTGATATTGTGTTCGCAGAATGGAAGGCAGTGGAACGTGGCGGATGTCTGGATTTCAGTAAGAAAGATAGTCAGGTGGAAATTGATTTTCGTAATCACCGGGAATCCTTTCAGGCCGGCACGTTGTCATGCCTGTTCAAATTATCGCCAACCAAACGGACGCCTCCCGGCGGTAATATATGCCGCTTAGGTTTTGCCGGGAGATGGGGTCTTCGTGTGTGGGAAATGTCGGGTACAGGAAAGCTATCGCTGAGAGTTGGTGGGGAGGTTGAGGAGCAGGGCAAGCAATTTCGTCAAGTGCTTAATATGAAAAATCCTATAATTACTTCTAATAACCAATGGCATCATATGGCAGTTACTTATGAGGGAATGCGGGTATCTCTTTATGTTGACGGGTATTTAGTAGCTCAGGTTTTTGCGAAAGAATCTTTTCCGGAACTTGAATATCTTCGTCTTGGGAAACAGGGGGGGCTAGGTTTCAGCCGTATCTTCGGGGGACGTCTGGATGAGGTGCAGTTATATAGCCGGGCTCTGGATGCAGCGGAAGTTAAGGAGCTTGCTGAAGCAAACCAATAAAATAATAAGAGCAACAATAGGAGATAGTGTAATGCGTAAATACATTAAAATATGTTTTGTGTTTTTGTTTGTTTCTGTATGTGTATGGACTGCGGAAGCCGATCTCGATATTCTGGTGATAGGCTCTTCGACGTCTGTTAAGGAAATTGCAGGATATTTGGAACATGCTGAACAGGGCTTTTCGCCTGTCAATATTGGCACGGAATTGCAGCGTATTCTTGAAGCCGATCCCGCTGTTACCCAGCCAGTCAATGTTGTTGTTGATGATTATCATCGTTCGGAGTATTTGTGGGTTACGGAAGGATACAGCGGGCCTCAGTATAAGTGGCATTATGTCCATACTCTTGCGCAGCATTATTTCTGGCTGACGGATCGAAGCAACACGCTGGCAAACCTGCGTGGTGAGCTTGGAACAAACTGGGATTATGTGGTCATGATGGATGATTCTCATACATTGGGCAATATACCCGGGTTTCACGCCGAAGGGGTCAATTTAATTGCGAATGAAGTGCGCAAAGGCGGGGCGGAACCTG